>NZ_JAUBOQ010000060.1:0-38030 GCF_036700325.1 Microcoleus sp. Z1_B2 | reverse complement strand
CTTCTAAGAAGGGTGAATTTATCTCAAAATATACTCACCACTGATGAACAGTGTTCAATAAGATGCGTTCCCCCTGTGCTGCTGACAAGGCATCGGTGTCACAAGCAAATTCAATATTGGATAACTCTCGCAACTTTTTCTGACCCTCAATTTCAGCTTTTTTGAGTTTTTTTTCTAATTTACGTTGGTCGGCATCACGACGCAAACTGCTCTCTACTACTAACCATCTTTGTGCAATTCCACCATAATTACTTTTGTGTTCTGACCAACGATATCCCGTTATTGAACTTTCAGTGAATTCTGATTCATTTAGCTGAGACACCAGTTGCTGCGCTTGTTTCAGGCTTAGTGGTACACGAGTTAACCATCTTAAATTGGTTAACATTTCTAAATTGGGAGCGGTATATAATGCACTGTCAGCTACCATTAAACTGTCGAGATTTAATTGGTTTTTAAAGTCTTGACAGATTGAGGCGAATATGGAATTATCTGATTCGTTTCCTGAAGCTACTCGTAAAAATAGTGGCACATCTCCATCTCCACTACAAATTAGGTCTAAAATAAATTGTTTTAAGTCGGGACGATGGTCACTCTTGGTAGCCGTAGGTAATTTGAATTGGTATTGGGGATGTTTGATGGTTGATTGATGAATTATCTAACTGATTGCTATCCATTTCTGTTTTAGCAAAAGATACTGATGGCAATTCTTGTTCATATTTGCCATGTAGATGAAATGAACTTGAGTCGAGGTGAGATGTGTCGGTATTTATCTCGAATTTTTGAGCTGCTGACAGGGCAATGGTTGTAAATATTTCTGTAATTACGGCTATTTATAATTTATCTAATACTCTTCCTAAGCGGTCATCATTTAAATGTGATGCTTGAATCCCTGCTCCAAGTAAATGTTCTGTTGCTTTCCCTTCAAAAAATTTAGAAAATAAGTATAATGGGGCGGAAACCATCCCTAATCCATTGATGATCATGGCTTTAACTACCAGGCCGGGACTGACTATCTCACCCGGTTGTTCGCCTACTAATTCATTGATTTTTTCAACAATTCCTATTTCATCAACTAGACCGGCTATCAAGCCCAGATGATCTAGGTTTTCTACTTTTATCTGGGATGCTTTCTGCATGGGCTGCTGAATCCTGATTTAAGCGTTTATCGCGATTGCTAGTTTACACTGTTTTTGGTGATTATTGGCTATGGTTGCGAGCGCAATTAACGCATTTTCGTCATCAATCAGGTTACGAATACGCCATAAACTTCGTTTTCTACCGCTCGCCATTTTAACTCGTATCAGATTTAACTCATGCCTTCACTTCTCTTGTCAGAAATTTTCAGCCCTCATGATTGGAGCGTGACCAAAATTATTGAGTATTTTTACTCACCCTTGTCTCGGGTGATTCACTTTTACCCCCTCAATCCGACTATGTGCCAGTTTGGGGTGCGGAATGTGGGTTTTAATCTATTCTTATTGTACCTCATAACACCCGGAAGTGCTGTAAGAGTTCCCGCCCTTGGCGCCGAGGGGATCGACCTTAACTGAACCGTATGGCGCTATATTCGAGAAAATATTTATGGAAAAAAGAGAGCATTGCGTTACTGGGAAATCACAACATATATAGATACCATTTCCGAAAACTAAACCTGCTATATGATGACACAAATTCCGGAAGTCTTAGCTAAAGAAGTTGGGAATTTGTATGGAAATACGACTTGGATTGAATATGGTTTTCGACAAAGTAAGAGTGAATTAGGGTGGGCGGATTTCCGAGTCACCCAATATTCACAGATTGAAAAATGGTGGGAAATCGTTTGTAGTGCTTACGTGATGATCGGCCTCTATACTAGGTCTAATAGAGCCGTTAACTCCCAGACTCCATCACCCAGCTCTTTATCCGCAAAAAACTTCTCACTTCTCCACCGCTTTGAGAAACATCAAGACGCTTGATGAAAAAAAAGTTGGAAGAGGCATCTAAACAATTTGAGATTAATATTACAAGCTTTAATTAGCTTTAACTTGATACAATAGTGGCTAAAAATTTTTCCGATTCCACAATTATCTACAGGCTCGATTAAGATCGTTAATGAATTTTTACCCAAATCCCTTCTCTTACTTAATAAATGAGAGTGAATTCTTATTTTCTTCTGCCGCTTAGTGACAGAAGAGAGGTATCTTGCCTACGGCATCTAGTTTAACGTTGTAAGCCCGGTTAAGCATGGCGATCGAGCCGTCGTGGCCGAGCACGGTATAAGAGGAGAAGTGAACATTGTTGCCGATGCGGACCTAGGCGGGATCTCCAAAGACCGTATTGAGCCAGATGCTGCAATTTTCGCCTAGCGCTTACAAGTTGCCATGGCGGGGGAGAAATTCTGTGTATTCTGGGGCACAGGCGTTACAGAATTGGATGTAAAGGCCACGGAACTTGCCGTAACGCATCGCAAGATGGCGGATAATTTTTTGCAATATTGATCTAAGCATTTTCCTGGTTTTTGGTAGATTGAAGAATCTTGGCAGGAATACCTACTGCTGTTTTGCCTGCGGGAATATCTGATAAAACTACAGCATTAGCACCGATATTTACGTCGTCTCCCAAGTTTACTTTTCCGAGGATTTTTGCACCAGCGCCGACGTTAACCCGATCGCCCAATTGAGGGGATTCCAGCGGCTTGTCCAAATAGCGGTTTCCCAACGTTACACCTTGGCGGATAATGCAGTCGTCGCCGATCGTAGAATATCCGTGAATAATAATAGCGTTTTGATGTTCAATCACCACGCGACGACCGAGCTTCACAGTGTAAGGCAAGTCTATCCCGTAACTATTGCGGACTTTTCGGTAGAGTGCTCGATAAATAATGCTCAAAGGAGCTCGCAGTAATTTCGGTTCTACCTGCATTCTCCAGACGCCAAAACGCTGCACTGCTACGGCGCGAAATCCCGGTTTTGTCCAATCTCGACCATGAGCAATCCAGTCTTCTTTAATTTGCTGCCACAGTCCCAGGCCGGGGTCTTCTACTTGATTTTCAGTGGTGATTAAGTTTTGCTCAGTTACCATAAGCTCTAATTGACATTATTTATTGTTTACTCTATTGCTAGATGCCGACGATATTAATGGGTCTATCAGGTTTGTGAGGAAGGAGCAATCCGGTTTTCTCGATCGAGAATACTAATTCCTCGGCTGCATCATAAAATATTTTGCTTGCCTAGGCTAACCTGGTTTAGTTGGCTTTGACCGATTTACCAACTCCCTTTAAAAGTTTTTGGATTTTTCAATCTTACCCCCCTTAAAAAATACACTATTTAATACAAAATCTCTCAGCAATTGTGGTGGATCGCCATCTGGTTTGCCTTGAAGTACGCGACGCACCCTCCAGGCTGCAAAACCCGAAGCCCAGGATACATCAGTTAATGCTGTGTAAACCAAGCCGTAGTTTTTGATAAAGTACCTGCGCCGGGAATCAAACCAATAGGTAGGCAGCCGCTTGGCGGGCTTTTTGGTGTCAGTGACGCCTGAGCTTTGGCCGACTAAGTGCACAACGCGACTTTCAGGTACGTACCAGCAACTCCAGCCAGCTTTGTTCGCTTGCAGACAAAAGTCCATTTCTTCGCAGTACATGAAATAAGCTTCATCCATCAAGCCAATCTTTTCAAATACTTCGCGACGGACGATCATGCTGGCTCCAGCTACCCAATCAGTTTGACAGGTTTCTTGGGAAATCGGAGGCGCTGCGGCCCAGTTGGCTAATAACTTGGATATAAAGCCTGTCCGCCAACCAAAATCGAGTTCTGTCAAGATGTTGTGAAACCGAAAAGCTGACTCCTGGGGCGTGCCGTCGGGGTCTTCCAAGCGGCTGCCGGCGATGCCGGCTTCGGGATGAGTGTCCATGAAATCGACGAGGGCTTTTAATGCACCTGGGCGAACTATGGTGTCTGGGTTAAGCAGCAGGAAGTAAGGGGGGGGATTGGTGGATTGGAGGGCGGGACGGATCAGGGCGTTGTTGCCGAAAGCAAATCCGCCGTTGCGCTCTAGGGGAACGAAGGATGCCCATTCATTCCAGCCTTCTGAGGCGATCGCACTACTAATTTCTTCGACAGAGCGATCGCCTGAAGCATTGTCGCCAACTACAACTCGCATACCGGGCAGCGATTGAACTTCGCTAACTAGAGAGCGCAAGCAGTCAATTGTCAAACTAGAGGTTCGGTAGTTAACAATGACAACCAGCAGTGGATAGGGGTGATTGGACTCGCTGGCCTTCGACATAAGTACCGTTGTTTGTTTAACAACTTTTTAGCTCAAGTTGTACCCATCTGGCAAGCTGGAGCGATCGCCCGGAGTACAGGTATCGCCTAAGTAGATGAGTCGGAAAATACACAAGTAGTCAAAAGCGAGGGTCACTCCGTGAAACGAAGCAATCCCAAAGCTTCTGACAGCTTTACATTCCTTTACACAGCCCGGTTTATTTGCGCCTACCTACTTACTTTTTTGATTGCTCCAACATTCTTAACAAAAGCTGCCACCGCTGCCGGTGCATTTCTTCGTGAGTCAGGCTGCGAGCCTGTTTCAGACCTGCCATGCCCATATTTTGAAGTAGGTTCAAGTTTTCTCCCGACTGTTTGAGCAAGTTTGCTAAATCAACTGGGTCATTGCAATTACCGATCGAGCCTGTGATGCCGTTTTCGATGCAGTCGCGGAGTCCGGCAGTGTTGTTTGCCAGTACAGGTACGGCCTGGGAATAAGCATCGTATACTATTCTGGGCTGTTCGTCTGAGGTGCTGGGAACCACAACAGCATGATATTGTTGCAGCCGGCTGAAGAATTCTCTCCCGTAAGGAATAGTTCCCAAAACTTCGATCTGTACCGATTTTTGCATTGCCTTGCTGGCTGCTTGGCAGTTGCTTAACAGTTCGCCTTCACCTAGTATGTCCAGCTTGACGGCAATGTTTTCCTCGTCCAAGATTTTCATTGCTTCTAGGAGAACTAACAGACCTTTCTGTGGATGCAATCTGCCGGCAAATAGAATTTTTAGTTGTTTGGGCGAGGCTGACAGTTTTTCCTGCCATATTTTAGTCGCCTCTGCTTCCGAAATGATATTTTCTTCATCTATCCACGAAGCGTGAATTATGTGACTTTTGTTGTGTCGTTTTTTTAATAAACTTTGCTGATATTCTCCCTGTGTAAAGATTGTCAAGTCGGCGCTGTTTATGCACCAGCGATTCAATGTTTCGTATATGTAAGCTTGAATTTTGGCTTTAATGCTGGCAGGGGTTCCCGGCTGCAGCCGCCACGGTGCGGACTCGACTATGAGCAGGTATGGTTTCCGCTGTATCAGGACTATGGGCGTCACTAACCATGCCATCGGAATCGGCCAGCCTGCTACGCCGCTATGTACGATATCTGAAGATGCGATCGCGCCCCAAAGCTGGGCAACCGTTGCCGGCAGCAGAAATATTCCTTTGGCCAAGCTATTTGGGGAGGGAAGGTCAATAAATTTAGCATCAGCAAATGATGTTTCCGAATCCACCTCTATGGTATTTTCGGGGAGGGTTTCTCGCACGCACGGAGATGCTAGCGTGAAGTTTTTCAAATACTTAAAGTGTTGAGTTAGGTCTTTAGCCCACATTAAATCGAGATACCTGCAGCCTTTGGAGTCGCGGAAGGATGGGATGTTGAGGACTAGCAGGTAGTGCTTGTCTATGGGCATCAAAGTCGGTTCTTTGGCCCCATCTTCTGTGATATTTAACGAGTTGGAGTCCATAAAATACACTAGGATTGAATGCGATATATCTATTTTAATGCCACTTTAGCCTGTTTTTAGTATTAATTGACACCCTAAACACGCAATCATATCGCCAAAGAATACTGAAGTCCATATTAAATCTCCCCAATCTGGGTCAATACTCCGCACAGTTTTTGGAACTATACTACAAGCCTTACAGGGCAAGCAGCATAAAAAAGTCGAATTAAATGCCGCGTCAGGGGTAGAGATGACTTTGATTTCATTATTTACGCTAGCCTCAAAGTCAAGTAAGAATAAGCCATTGGGCAATAGAAAAAGTGTCCGGACTCTTGCTGGATCAAAGTCGATACTGCCTGTAGGCTTGACTGGCAGCTCGGTGCAGCAGCGAATGTCGGTAAACTAACCCCTTAGCGTCATCGGAATAGCCCCCGCCAATCACGCAGGCAACGGGATAGCCGCCGGCCAAACACGCCATCAAAACTTGCATTTCCCGGCGAAATAAGCCCGTATCAGTTAAAGCTAATTTTCCCAGTTTGTCACCGTGATGAGGGTCTACTCCAGCATCGTATAAAACTAAGTCGGGCTTGACATTTGAAAGCAAATCTGGTAAGAATTTATCCAAGGTTTGTAAATATTCGTCGTCCTCCATACCCACAGGCAAAGGTACATCTAAATCGCCCTTTTGTTTAGTGCCGGGAAAATTGACTTCGCAGTGCATCGAGAAAGTAAAAACACTGCTGTCATCTTGAAATATTACGGCGGTTCCGTCTCCTTGGTGGACATCTAAATCGACAATTAAAACTTTGCGAACTAAACCATTTTTTTGCAAGACGCGAGAGGCGATCGCCAAATCATTAAAAATACAAAAACCAGACCCAAAAGCAGGGAAGGCGTGATGAGTTCCGCCCGCAGTATTGCAAGCCAAACCGTAGTCTAAAGCGAGTTTTGCAGTTAGTACAGTTCCTGCAACCGCAGTGCAAGTGCGGTTAGCCAGGGCCCGACTCCAAGGCAGACCAATTCGCCGAGTCGCTTTGTTATCCAGCGTCCCGTTGCAGTAAGCTTGAACATAGGAGTGGTCGTGGACTAATTCAATCCATTCTTGAGGGGGAAGTTCGGGAGCGTGAAATTGCGATTTATCTGCTACCCCGTCCGCGAGCAGCATCTGGTAAAGCATCCGAAACTTGGCCATCGGGAAGCGGTGAGCCGGTGGCAGAGGTGCAACGTAATCTTCGTGGTAAATAATTGGTAAGTCCATTAAAATTATTGTATAACGAATGAATCTCCAATTGAACGCCTGCAATCTCAAATTTAAATTCGCTGGAGAACTTGTATATGCAACAACTAAAAACAGTCTGGCAGTCCGGCAGCACCGACCCCGAAAATGCTGACAATCTCGATAATATCAGTCAGTGGTGGGGAAACCTGAACGGGAAAGAAATTAGCTGGGTAGAGCGACTGATTCCGCAAATCGGCGGTTTGAGCGAAATTCACTGGCACCCCCAGCGTTTTGACGAAACATTTGTGATAGTCAATCCCGAAATTCGGGAGGAAACTCTCTATTGGTACAAACCAGATTCTCCTGTCCAACGTAACAACACAGTTGACAAATTAGAACTTGACAACTTGCAACAGCAATTGTACATCTATCCTCAGTTGGAATCGGAACTGGTAATTCGCGTAGGAATTCCCGAAGTTAAATATCAAACACTTGAATTAAACAATCCCGAAATCGCCTTGGGCGAAGATAATCTGCTGTTGCTGTGGGAATCTGACCAAGAACTAGAAATTAAAATTTACTTAAGCAATGAAAATATTGCTAAACTTAAGGAATTGCTGGCATAGAAAAGACCGAGAAAATATTTTATAGGGTAAGCTTTGGGTGCGGGGTGGATTGCTATTATATACTCTTAGTTACCTATAAATATCTTAAGACTCAGGAGTCGGTGGGTCAAAACCGAGGTTTTTCACAGCCATACTTTGTTGCAGCGACAAGAGTCAAAAACGGTTTCTTCACCTCGTGGTATGTCCATGTGTGTATCTGTGCTAAAACCCTTTGAACGTGCGAGCAAAATGTCCAGAAAGTTGTGTTATCCTCCGGGCAATTTTAATGCTAAACTCCAGCAAGAAACTGTCCTGGGCGAATCAACCGGGTTGTAGGAAAATACTTGGTCGCAGCCATTGAACAAAGTTAAGAAACCCGGTTGCTTTGGTCTGGAGTGCCTAAGCGATAATTGTTTTTCGGTAGAGTTAATTTGTACAGCAAATCAGGCGATTTCTTTTGACAAGAAAATGTAGTTAAGTACGGTTATTTTGAGTTAATAATTAAGAGAAGCAACCAAGAAATTGAAAAAACATAAGGTGCGTTAGTTGATGGCTAATATCTAAAGTTAATCCTCTATTTGCTGAGTGTGAAAATGTTTAATAAATAATGATGAGCAGAAAAAATCGCTAAATATATTAAATCATCAATCGGCTGCTAGAAATAAAAAAATCACAATGACCAGACAAAAAATGATATTTGACAAAGAAAGTATTCACATTTTAATTATTGACGATCAGCCCCACAACCTGCGGTTTATATCAAATATATTGACGAAAGAAGGGTATAAAGTTCAGCGGGCGATTTCGGGAGAAATGGCGGTCAATGCTAATTTAGCAGTTCTCCCAGACTTAATTTTGCTAGATATTGCTATGCCCAAAATGAACGGATATGAAGTCTGTGCTAGACTGAAATCCAACGAAAAAACTAAGGAAATTCCGGTTATTTTTTTGAGTGTTTTTGAGGAAACTTTTCACAAAGTCAAAGCTTTTGAAGTCGGCGGTGTTGACTACATTACTAAGCCTTTTCAAGTGGAAGAAGTTTTAGTGAGGATCGAAAGTCAATTGACTATACAACAGCTATCAAAACAATTAAAACAGCAGAATGCCCAACTGCAGCAAGAGGTAGAATTTCGCAAGCGAACAGAACAATCACTCCGGGAAAGCAAAGCGCGGTTGCAAAAATTGGCGGTCAATATACCGGGAGTTCTTTATCAATTTATCAAGAAACCAGAGGGAAATTTTAAGTTTGAATATATTAGTTATGCTTGTCGGGAGATTTACGAATTAGAGAGTGAGGAAATATTAAAATGTCCCGACTTTTGCTTCGATCAAAATCATCCAGATGACCACGAATATCTGGTAAAACAAATTGCTACTAGCGCCCAAACTTTAGAACCTTTTGCCTGTGAATGGCGGATTGTTACGCCGTCGGGTAAACTCAAATGGCTCCAATCTAATTCTCGACCAGAAATGCGCGATAATGGCGATATTGTTTGGTATGGCGTACTTTTTGATATCAGCGAGCGCAAGCACGCAGAAATAGAAATGGCTGGAGCTAAAGCTGCTTTAGAACGGCAAGTTCAGCGAGAATTGCTGATTGCAAAAATAACTCAAGAAATTCGCTCAAGCTTGCAGCCAGAACAAATATTTCAAATAGCTGCCACTCAAGTCGGTCTGGCATTCTGCGTCAATCGCTGTTTGATTCATACTTACGTCACTACTCCCCAAGTCGATATTCCTCTGGCGGCAGAGTATCTCGAACCCGATTGCGAATCTATTCGGAACGTACCTGTTCCAATTTGGGGCAATCCTCACGTCATACAAATGATGATACAAGATCTGGCGATCGCCTCGAACAATGTTTATTCAGACCCTCTTTTGCAAGCTGTTCAACCGATTTGCCAGAAGGTTGGGTTAAAATCGATGCTGGCAATTCGCACTTCTTACCAAGGCCGGGCCAACGGTGCTATCTGTTTGCACCAGTGCGATCGTTACCGGGAATGGACTTCCGAGGAAATCGACTTATTAGAAGCTGTGGCTGCTCAAGTAGGGCTCGCTATCGCTCAAGCTAAACTGATCGAACGAGAAAAAAACCGAATTCAGCAGCTCGATCGGCAAAATAAAGTGCTGCAAGCAGAAATTCGCACCCGCGTCCGTGCCGAGCAAGCTCTGCAAGAATCGGAAACAGAATTGCGGGCGATTTTTGCCGCCATGACTGACACAGTTTTAGTGAGAAATGCAGAAGGGCGCTGTATCAAAATCGCCCCGACAGCATCAACAAATTTGGTGAAACCTCCAAGCGAAATGATTAACAAAACCGCTCACGAAGTCTTGCCGAAACCTATAGCAGATTTAGTATTAAATGCGATCCAACAAGCTCTAAAAACGAAGCAAACTATCAATGTTGAATATAGCTTTAAAGTCGGAGAGCGCGACGTTTGCCTCGATGCTAAAGTTTCTCCGCTGACTCCAGATTCAGTGATTATCGTGGCGCGAGATATTAGCGTTCGTAAACAAACAGAATCCGCACTCAGAGAAAGCCAGCACTTCATTCAAGCAATCGCCGATTCCAATCCCAACCTGTTGTACGTTTACGATGTAATTGAACAGCGGAATGTTTATGCCAATCGACAAATTTCGACGATGCTCGGATATACCGCCCAAGAAATACAAGATATGGGTACAGCAATGATGCCAATTCTGCTCAACTCCGATGATTTGCCAAATTTTTTTGATAGCGTACAAAAAGTTGATCGAGCCAAAGACGGTGATGTCGTTGAATGTCAATACCGAATGAAACACAAAAACGGTGAATGGCGGTGGATGCACAGTTGGGATACAGTATTTCTCAGAACAGCCGATGGTAAACCCAAACAAATTCTCGGCACTGCTAATGACATCACAGACCGCAAATTAGCCGAAGAAAAACTGCTAGCATCCCAACAAAGAATCTCATTTTTATTGCAGCAAACGCCGATCGCGGTTATCGAGTTAAACCTCAATTTTGAAATTATTACTTGGAATCCCGCAGCCGTTGCTATTTTTGGCTACAGTGAGCAAGAAGCGATTGGTCGAGTCGCCTCCGATTTAATCGTACCTGAAAGCTATCAACCGCAATTATCTGAGATTTCCAATCACGACTTGAACGCCAAATCCAGTGGCACTACTGAAAATCTGACTAAAGACGGCAGAATTATCATCTGCGAGTGGTACAATACTCAGCTAATTGACGATAACGGTACAGCGATCGGCATTGCTTTAATGGCTGTAGATATTACCGAACGCAAGCAAGCAGAAACGGAACTGCAAGAAAGTGCTTTACGACAAAGAGCGATCGCCCGCATCATTGAAAGAATGCGGCAGACTTTAGATATCCGAGAAATTTTTCACGCCACAACCCGAGAATTGCGCCAAACCATGAAGTGCGATCGAGTCGCTATTTACCGTTTCAATCCAGACTGGAGTGGCGAATTTGTAGCCGAATCCCTTGATCGCAAGTGGGTTTCTTTCATCCAAGCACAGGATACAGATTCTAACCTTACTGAAGGCGCGTTAGACAGCGAACTTTGCCTAGTCCAAAAATTAGATAGTATCTCACCAGAAGTCCACGATACCTATTTGCAACAAACCAAAGGCGGAGCATACAGCCGAGGTAAAACTTACCTTTGTGTCCCAGATATTTACAAGCAAGGTTTCGATAATTGTTACATCCAATTGCTAGAAAGATTTCAAGCTAAATCATACATTATTGTACCAATTTTTTCTGGAAAAAAGCTCTGGGGATTACTAGCATCCTATCAAAATTCTGCCCCCCGCCAGTGGAGTGAAGCTGAAATCAACGTTGCAGTTGATGTAGGTACTCAGCTAGGAGTAGCATTACAGCAAGCGGAACTGCTTGCCCGCACTCAAAGGCAGTCCATGGAGCTGATTAAATCCAAAGAAAACGCCGAAGTTGCCAACCGCGCCAAAAGCCAATTTCTAGCTTCCATGAGCCACGAACTTCGCACGCCTCTCAACGCCATTCTCGGTTTTTCCCAAGTCATGGCCCGCAACAGTTCTATCACGGAAGAACAAAAAGAATACATAGAAATTATTAACCGCAGCGGCGAACATTTGCTAGAACTCATCAATGATGTTTTGTCAATGTCCAAAATAGAAGCAGGTCAAATTACTATCAATCCTAGCCGCTTTAATCTCTACGACTTTCTCAACAGTCTCAAAGAAATGCTGCAACTAAAAGCCAACTCAAAAGGCTTGTATCTAATTTTTGAAAATTCCCATAATTTGCCGCAGTACATTCAAACAGACGAAGCTAAATTGCGGCAAGTTTTAATTAACTTGGTCGGCAATGCAATTAAATTCACTCAACACGGAACCGTTACTTTGCGCGTCAGTAGCCACGCTGAAAAAGACGCCATAGAAGAAAACAAATCCCAATTGTATTTTGAAATTGCCGACACGGGACCCGGCATTTCTCCCTCAGAAATTTTCACATTATTTAAGCCCTTTGTACAAACCGAAACTGGTCGAAATTCCATGCAGGGGACTGGTCTGGGGTTGCCGATCAGCCAACAATTTGTCCGAATTATGGGAGGTGATATTGCGGTTGAAAGTAAACTCGGTCAAGGCACAATTTTTAGCTTTAATATCTGGGTTAACTTAGTAACACAAAGTGATGAACAAGAAAAACCGCCGATTAAACAAGTTATTGCTTTAGAAGCAGGACAGGAAACTTATCGGATATTAATAGTTGAAGATGTAGCGGAAAATCGCCAACTGCTGCTTAAGCTGCTAGTACCCCTGGGATTTGAAGTCCGGGAAGCAACTAACGGTCAAGAAGCAATTGCTTTGCATTCAACTTGGAAGCCGCACTTGATATTAATGGATATGCTGATGCCCGTGATAGATGGGTATGAAGCGACAAGAGAGATTAAGAAAACTATCGAAGGTAAAGAAACAATAATTATTGCCTTGACGGCCAGTGCTTTTGATGAGCAGCGACAAATAATTTTGTCTGCTGGTTGTAACGATTTGATATGTAAACCGTTTCGGGAAGAGGTACTTTTTGAAAAGATAGCGCATCACCTCAACCTGCGTTATATTTATGAAAAAGAGAACTTATCTACTTCTTTTTCTACACCGACGCTGCTTAAAAGTTTGACCACCGAGGATTTGAGTGTAATGCCCACAGACTGGGTGGTCGAGTTGCACCGAGCAGCACTTTGTGTTGACGACAACCGCATCCTCGATCTGATCAAGGAAATTCCCGAAACTGAGGCAAATCTCGCTAACGCTTTAACAGATTTAGTCGATAATTTTCGGATAGATATCATTATCGATTTAACTCAATTATATTATGATGAACGACCATCCATTATCAGCGACTCGTAAAGACATTCTGATCGTTGACGATATGCCGGATAATTTGCGACTTTTATCCACTATGCTGACATCTTACGGGTATCATGTCAGGAAGGCTATTAACGGACACTTGGCTTTGCAAGGGGCACAAATATCTCCTCCCGATCTAATTTTACTAGATATTAATATGCCACAAATGAACGGGTATGAAGTTTGTGAGCAGTTAAAGTTAAGCGAAAAAACTCAAGATATTCCGGTAATTTTTATTAGTGCGCTAGATGACGTGCTGGAAAAAGTTAAAGCTTTTCAAGTAGGAGGAGTGGATTATATTACTAAACCGTTTCAAGTAGAAGAAGTCTTAGCCCGCGTCCAAAACCAACTTTCTCTTCGTTCGCTGCAATGCAAACTGCAACTGCAAGCTAGGGAACTGCACGATCGCAATTCGAGATTGCAGGAAGAAATCGCAGAACGGCAGCGGGCTGAAGAATCAATCCGGTTTTTGCTGGAAACGACGCGGGCGATCGGCGAAGCTGTAGACTTTCACTCAGCTTTAGAAGTAATTTTGCACCAAGTGGGCGAAACAATCGGATGGGATGTAGGAGAAGCTTGGATTCCCAATGCAGAAGCAACTGTGCTGCAATCTGCCAGGGGCTGGTATGCCAGCAACGCGAGGATGGATGCGTTCCGCAAGCAAAGCGAACAACTAACATTTGCCATGAATATAGGCCTGCCGGGACGAGTTTGGGCATCCAAGCAACCGGAATGGGTAGAAGATATTTCCAGGGGCTACCCGCATTTTTTCCAAAGTCAAATAGCACTAGAACTCGGATTTAAAGCGGGTTTTGGTGTGCCGATTTTGGTAGGCGATGAAGTATTGGCAGTGCTAGTTTTCTTTAAAATTTCGTCGGATGGGAAAGACGCACAATTTATAGACGTTTTCAATGCGGTAGGCACTCAATTAGGTTCTTTGATTCAGCGCAAACAAGCAGAAGAATTGCTACGTATTGCCCAAGAAAAATATCACAGCATTGTAGAAAATGCGATCGAAGGCATTTTTCAAAGCACGCCTTCAGGAGGCTATATCAGCGCTAATCCAGCTTTGGCAAAATTGTACGGTTACGACTCGCCAGAAGAACTGATGTCCGAGATTAACAATATTGCTCAGCAACTGTACGTTGACCCGGAACGCCGCCTCGAGTTTGTGGCTGCTATGGATGCTGAAAATGCCGTTTCGGGGTTTGAATCTATGGTATGTCGCAAAGACGGGCGCCGGATTTGGGTGTCAGAAAATGTTCGGGCTGTTCGAGATTCAAAAGGTAATCTGATCTACTATGAGGGTACTGTTTCTGACATTACAGAACGTAAATTAGCGCAAGAAGCGCTAAAAGTTCAACAAGAACAAAGCGAGAAGTTGCTGTTAAATATTTTACCCAAACCAATCGCAGAACGGTTGAAGGCGGAGCAAAGTACGATCGCCGATAGTTTTGCCCAAGTAAGTGTTTTATTTGCTGATATTGTTGGCTTTACTGAGTTGTCTGCTAGAATGTCTCCCACCGAGTTGGTAAAGCGCTTGAACGTAATTTTTTCGCACTTCGACCAGTTAGCTGAAAAGTACGGTGTGGAGAAAATTAAGACTATTGGCGATGCTTACATGGTAGTCGGGGGGTTGCCTACGCCGACACAGGATCATGCCGAGGCGATCGCCCAAATGGCCCTGGGAATGCAGGAAAAAATAGCAAAGCTGTGCGCCGAGACAGGGGAAAAACTGGCAATTCGCGTCGGCATCAATTCCGGGCCGGTGGTTGCGGGAGTGATTGGTGTGAGCAAGTTTACTTATGATTTGTGGGGAGATACGGTGAATGTAGCGGCGAGGATGGAAGCTACGGGTTTTTCAGGCAGCATTCAAGTTACTGATGTTACTTATGAGCTTTTGAAAGATAAGTATATGTTTGAGAGGCGAGGCGTGATTCCGGTAAAAGGTAAGGGGGATATGATGACTTATTGGTTGCTAGGAAAAAAGTAAAAATTGGGAATGGGGCATTGGGAATGGGGCATTGGGAATGGGGAATTGGGAATTGGGCATGGGGCATTGGGCATGGGGAATTGGGCATTACAACAAATAACAAATAACCAATAACCAATAACCAATAACCAATAATTCCTGACTACTGACTACTGACTACTGACTACTGACTTCTGCTATGATGAAAGTAGTTAACGAAACTTTACATAATAGCCGTGACTGCACAACAATTAGTATCTGCAACGAGTTTTGAAAAGCTAATTTGGACTTGGAAAGGTCACAAAATCCAATATACCGTCCAAGGAACCGGCCGCCCTCTGATCTTGATTCACGGATTTGGGGCTTCGATCGGACATTGGCGGCAAAATATCCCCGTACTCGCAGCCGGCGGCTATCGCGTATTTGCGCTGGACTTGCTGGGATTCGGTGCTTCCGCCAAACCAGCCCTAGATTACACTCTGGAATTGTGGGAAGAATTGCTGACTGATTTCTGGGCGGATATGGTACTAGAACCGGCGGTATTTGTCGGGAATTCGATCGGCGCTTTGCTGAGTTTGATGGTAGTCGCCAACCATCCAGAAATATCAGCCGGCGGTGTCTTAATCAACTGTGCCGGCGGACTCAACCACCGGCCCGACGAACTGAATTTCCCGCTGCGAGTAGTGATGGGGACTTTTACTAAATTAGTTCGATCGCCCCTGATCGGCCCGTTTGTCTTCAACAACATCCGCCAAAAACACCGCATCCGCAACACCCTGCGCCAAGTCTACGGGAACCGCGAAGCCATCACTGACGAACTCGTAGAACTCCTCCACGCCCCCTCCTGCGATCCCGGAGCTCAACAAGTGTTTGCATCGATTCTCACAGCCCCTCCAGGCCCTCAACCGTCAGAATTGCTGCCCAAAGTCGATCGTCCGTTATTGGTACTTTGGGGCGCAGACGACCCCTGGACGCCGATCGCCGGCAGCCAGATTTATCAACAATTGGCCGCCAATGATAAACCCGTGAAATTTGTTTCCATTCCCAACACAGGCCACTGTCCCCACGACGAGCGGCCGAGTGAAGTCAACGCTCTGATTTTGGACTGGCTGGTGGAAGTGAAGTAAAATTTTTCCGATCGAGGCAACCCTTGAGCGATCGAGTCAAACCCTTGCAGTGCAAAAGTTTTGCCTCGCTCCACCGCACCGACACCCCGGCAGAAGCCGACTCAAAAAACAATTTTTGGAAAAAGTATTGACACAATTTACTGAGTCAGCTATATTGATGGACGTGTGAGGAGCGAACCAGAAGAAGCACCGAGACGAAACACGGCCAGTCGTCGGTGCTTTTTCTGTTGAAAGGCATTTTTAAGAGTTTGAAATTATTTATAATTCATATCCAGAATATCTGTAAGCCCGCCCCGCTTTCTTCAATTCTTCCTTCGCGTTATTCGCGTCTTCGCGGTTCGTTAAATAAATATTCTGATGTTGCAAAAAAAGTAATTGATTGCACTTGATCTCGAAAAATCCGAAAGTGTGGATTGTTTTTGATCGTCAAAATTTGATTGCATAGAACTCAAAACTAGAGAGTTACAGCACTTTCCAGGTAAGTGAAGTACAGAGAAACCGGGTTTCTTGAATAAAACCGGTTTCTGGCGAGAAATCCAGAAGAAACCCGGTTTCTGGGGTGTACTTTATAAACCTGGAATCCGCTGTATATAATAAATTGTCGCTGGGTCGGGGCGGGTTGATCTAGATTTTTTCCAGATGTCGCTAAACCCACCCCTGCGGTATTGGTGCTGCAAATATCAACGATCGCCCAAAACAAATTGTTCGATCGCAGCCGCCACCCCATCTTCCTCCACATCCGGCGCCACCCAATCAGCAGCAGCCTTCACCCCATCAGGAGCATTGCCCATCGCCACGCCCACGCCCGCATAGGCAATCATTTCTACATCATTAAAATTGTCGCCGATCGCCATCACATTCGCCGCCTGCAAACCCAAAAGTTCCTCCGCTAAATACTGCACCGCATCTCCCTTATTCGCCACAGGATGCGTAGCTTCAAAAAAAGTAGCAACGGATCGAGTCAAATAAAGCTCCGCAGGCGTGTAACGCAGCCGCATACTGCTGAGCAAGCCGTCGAGTACCCCCGGATTCTCGCACAATGCCAAAACTTTCGTCGGTTCCCCCGGAATATCTCGCCGCAAATCTTTAATCACCATTGGTTCAATGCCCGATCGTTCGGCATAAATTCGGGTAGCTGCAGTAATTTCCGGCACGTAAAGTTGGTCGTCAATGTAGAAATGGATCGAAAGCAGCGGTCGCAAATGCGGTTCTTCAAAATAATCTAACAGTTGCAGAGCAGTTTGTTTCGACAGCGGCAAGTGCCGCAGCCGCTTTTGAGTAGCGTGATCTTGAATCCACGCGCCCTGGTAGCAAATCAGTGGCAATGTTGAGCCGATGTCGCGGTGAAAACGCAAAGCTGATCGGTACATCCTGCCCGTAGCGACGGCTACTTTCACTCCCCGCGACTCGGCCGCCAAAATTGCCTGCTTGACTGGTTCTCGGATAGTATTTGACATACCTGCGATCGTGCCGTCTATATCCACTACCAGCAATTGAATGTCTGCGGTGCCAAAAGCGCGATCGGTCGCCTTAGCTGGATTTGAGGCAGTTATATTCTGCATGATTTTTTTAGATTTTAGCTGTTGATTTGCACGCACCCGTTTATTTTGCCACTGGTGGGATAGCAAAGTGCCACTTCTGATTTTTTGAATACTAAAATAATATAGATAACTAAATAAGCGACAAAAAAAGTATCTAGGAGGACTCTTTCGGGATGGATTTAGTTAAGCTATAGAATAGTAGCCAGTTTACTGCCGTAAAAACCGCACTCGACCGACGCTGTGTATTTTCACTTACTTAATAATACTTGTGTGCAAAAAGAATGCAACTCTAAGCCCGCGAGCCAAACCCTTATATCATCAATCATTCCCAATCTAAAATCTAAAATCTAAAATCTAAAATTGTCTAACCGCATCTTTGAAATTACCCCCAACTATCATGATTTCTATTCCGGGATACCGCATTGACGGAGAACTTTATACAAACTCTCACACAGTAATTTATCGAGGTCTGCTGCTTGAGGAAGAAAAACCCGTTATCCTCAAAACTCTCACGCCGCTATACCCTACCCCAGCCCAAATATCCCAACTGCTGCACGAATCCGAAATTCTTAAAAATTTGAATTTACCCGGAATAGTCAAGCTTTACAAAATAGAAACATACAATCACTTTCCTGTTTTAGTTTTAGAAGATTTTGGTGGGATTTCCCTAAAAGAGTTTCTCAGCAACAACCAGCTAGAGTTACCACAATTTCTGCATATTGGCATCAAACTAGCAGAAACTATTGGGCAACTCCACGAACACCACATCATCCATAAGGATATTAAACCCAGCAATATTATTGTCAATATCGAGACAGGAGATGTCAAGATTGCTGATTTTGCGATCGCCTCCCTGCTACCGGGCGAAAACCCCGCCCCCAGCCATCCCCATTTACTCGAAGGCACTCTCGCCTATATGTCTCCTGAACAAACGGGGCGCATGAATCGGGCGATCGACTACCGCACCGATTTTTATTCTTTAGGCGTCACCTTTTATGAAATGCTTTGTGGTGAATTGCCTTTTCAGGCGATCGATCCCATGGAATTAGTACACTGCCATATTGCTAAAACGCCAGTTTCTCCTTGGGAAAACAGAAATAAAAAAGTAGAAAGCAAAAGCATCGAAGGCAGAATCTATCAAGTAGGAACCAAGGAGATTCCTCAAGTCGTTTCCGATATCGTCATAAAACTCTTAGCAAAAACAGCCGAAGACAGGTATCAAAGTGCTTTCGGACTTTTGTACGACTTGGAAAATTGTCTCGATCAACTGCAAACTATAGGCGAAATTTCCCACATAACCCTCGGCGAGCAAGATCAGTCAAGTCACCTGCAAATTTCCCAAAAATTTTACGGGCGAGAAGCAGAAGTTAATCTGCTTCTCAGTATCTTCCAGCGTATGAGGCGGGGCAATACAGAAATCGTGCTGATTTCCGGTTCTGCAGGTGTGGGCAAATCCTCGTTAGTATATGAAGTTTACAAGCCGAGTCGGCGGGAAAATGGGTATTTTATTGACAGCAAATTTGAGCAATTTAAACGAGATATTCCTTACGCTTTTTTGCTCCAAGCTTTTCAAGATTTGTTGCGACAAATTTTTACAGAAAATGCCGCAGAAATTCATGTTTGGAAACAAAAAATTTTAAAAGCAATCGGCGGCAACTGCCAAGTAATTATTGAAGCTATTCCCGAAGTAGAACTGATTGTCGGGCCGCAGCCCCCCGTCCCAGATTTAGGAGCCAATGAATCTCAAAATCGCTTTAATTTAGTATTTCAAAACTTCATCCGCGTCTTTGCTCAAAAAGAACACCCCCTAGTAATTTTCCTGGACGATTTGCAGTGGATCGATTCAGCATCTCTCAAGTTAATAGAACTGCTAGCAACTGACATGGGGACTCAATATTTATTAATAATTGGAGCTTATAGAGAGCAGGAAGTAGATGCAAATCATCCCCTAATCATTACCGCCGAAGCAATTAAAAAAGCAGGCGGCACTGTGAGTGCGATCGCCCTTTCGCCTTTAGATATAAGCAGCGTCAACCAATTCCTTGCCGATACTTTGAACTGCGCCCCCGAAAAATCCCTAAGTTTAGCAGAATTGCTTTGGCGAAAAACCGCTGGCAATCCCTTCTTTTTAACTCAATTAATCAAATTTCTTTACTCAAAAAGCTTGATTCAATTTCAAATTTTACCCTCCCATAATTTGAGCGAGCTAGCTGAACCTAACCTGTCGGCCTTAGCGCAACCAACCTCCGAGCAAATTGTGAAAAAATGCCATGTCACAGGCGAGTGGCAGTGGGATATCGAACAAATACAAGAAATGGGAATAACTGACAATGTTGTAGAATTAATGATAGATAACATTCAGAAACTTTCAGACAATACCCAGGAACTGCTTAAATTAGCCGCTTGTATCGGGAACAAATTTGATTTAAAAACTCTCTCGACAATCGCCGAAAAGCCTGTGGCGTCCGCAGCAACAGACCTTGGTGAGGCACTTCAGTCCGGTCTAATTTTGCTCGTGAATAACGCCTACAAAATTCCGATCGCACTAGCAGCAAGCACAGAAGTAACAGACACAATATCTAGAGACTTTACCGATAAATTTTCCCTACCAGTGGCTGATGTTTCGAGCGCCACTTACAAATTTTTGCATGAGCGAGTGCAGCAAGCAGCTTATGCTTTAATATCCGATTATCAAAAACAAGAAATTCATCTCAAGATAGGCAACTTTTTACTTCAAACTGCACCCCCAGAGCAATTAGAAGAGCATATCTTTGATACCGTAAACCAACTAAACTCTGCCAAAGAAATCATCAGCAGCAAATTAGAACAATTTCAATTATGCCAATTAAATTTAATTGCAGGCCGCAAAGCAAAAGCAAGTGCCGCTTACCAACTTGCCCTCAAATATCTAACCGCAGGTATTGAACTGCTTCCTCCCCAAAGTTGGCAAACTGACTACGACTTGACTCTGGCACTCTACGAGTCAGCAGCAGAAGCTGCTTACCTGAATACCGACTTTGAACCCATGGAGAAATGGGCGATAATTGTCCTGCAACACGCAACAAATGAACTAGACAAAATCAAAGTGTTTGAAATCAGAATCATAGCTTGTGCGATGCAAACCAAACTCCAAGAATCGGTAAAAATTGGTCGGGAAGCACTAAAAATGTTAGGAATTAACTTTCCCGACTCGCCGATTCCCCTCCACATTCAGCAAGCACTCGCTAAAACAGCAGCTTATTTAACAGACAAAAAAATAGAAGATTTAATAGACTTACCGATTATGACAAATCCGCACAAATTAGCAACTATGCGCGTGCTTTCCAGTATGTTTTCAGCTACATTTATAGTTGAACCTGTGCTGCTGCCCCTGATTGTGTGCGAGCAAGTTAATTTATCTATTAATTACGGAAACTCTACTTTTTCTGCTTTCGGTTATGCTAATTACGGAGCAATTTTAAAAGGAATAGTTAGAGATATTGAATCAGGCGATCGCTTTGGTCAATTAGCTTTAAATTTGAGCGATAGATTAAATGTGTTAGAATTCAAAAGCAAAACGCTTAATTTAGTAGCCTTCATTTTGATGAACGGCAAGCATCACGTTAAAGACTCTTTGCCGCTATTAGAGGACGCCTATCAAAGTGCGCTAGAAAATGGGGATTTAGAATGTGTCGGATATTCAGCCGTAAATATTTGTCAGTCTTTGTATTTCCTCGGTCAAGAATTGCCACAACTGGAACGAAGAATAGTAAGTTACAACCATTTGCTGTTTCAACTCAAGCAAGAAACTGTATTAACTTGGAATCAAATATATCTGCAAACTATTTTGCAATTGATGGGAAAATCGGAAAGTACACACCTGGTATTAGGTGAAGCATACAGCGAAGAAAAGTTGTTGTCGCTACTGTTAAAAGCTAACGATCGCGTGGGATTACAGCACTTTTATTTGCAGAAATTAATAATCTCCTATTTATTTGGAGATACCGCTACAGCCCTAGAAAATTCAGCGCTAGCCGAAGTATATTTAGACGGAGTAGCAGGCTTTATTAATGTTTCTGAATATCAGTTTTACGATTCTCTAGCCCGCCTAGCCGCCTATCCATCTGCAACAGAGGGGGAACAAGAAGAGCATATTTTTTACGCTGTCAGTAACCGAAAAAAACTGCAACAGAAAGCGCTTTATGCACCCATGAATCTTCAGCACAAATGCGACTTACTTACGGCAGAAAAAGCGCGTGTTTTGGGCAATATTGTGAGAGCAATGGAATATTACGATCGCGCAATTGAAGGAGCCCAAGAAAACGGATACATACAAGTACAAGCACTAGCAGCAGAATTGGCAGGAGCATTTTATCTATCCATAGGAAGAGAAAAAAATTCTAAAACTTACTTAACAGAAGCGCGTTATTGCTATCAACGCTGGGGAGCAACAGCCAAAGCAGCGCATTTAGAATCCAAATACTCGCACTTGCTAACTTCAAGCTCGATTTCAACTAATATTGAAACTCACAAATCTACCAGCAGCGCTTCCACTACGAACGACGCTGCAGGCGTGCTAGACTTGACTACCGCAGTGAAAGCATCGCAAACCTTAGCCGGGGAAATAGTTCTAGACAAACTGCTGGCAAAAATGATGAAAATTGTTATTGAAAATGCCGGGGGGCAAAGAGGCTTTTTAATACTAGAAAAAGAGGGTCAATGGGTGATTGAAGCATCAGGATCTGTAGATGTCGATCGCGTTGCTGTCATGCAATCAATTCCGATAGATTTTGTAGCCGACGATCGAGAAGTAACTTTGCTGGCAGTTGCAGTTGTCAATTACGTTGCCCGCACCCAGGAAAGTATAGTTTTAAACGATGCCAGCAGCGAAGGACAATTTACTCGCACACCCTATATAATGGCCGTTCAACCTAAATCAATTCTTTGCACTCCGTTAATTAATCAAGGCCAACTCACGGGCATTCTATATTTAGAAAACAATCTGACTACAGGCGCTTTTACACAAGACAGGTTAGAAATATTAAAACTGCTGTCTTCTCAAATTTCTATCTCCATCGAAAATGCCCAACTTTACGCCAACTTGCACCAATTCAATCAGAATCTCGAAAATTTAGTACAGCAGCGTACCTCCGAACTCTCCCAAACTTTAGAAGACTTAAAATCGGCTCAAAATAAACTGGTAGAATCGGAAAAAATGGCGGCCCTCGGAGGGTTGGTGGCAGGTGTTGCCCACGAAATCAATACTCCCATCGGCATCGGCATCACCGCCGCCTCCCTGCTTGCTGAAAAAGCCACAAAGTTTTTTGAGGTTTACAGTAACGGCCAAATAAAACGTTCCGAGTTAGAAAAGTTTCTGGATACCGCCGTGCAAAGCAGTAATATGATCTTATCTAACCTCACGCGGGCAGCAGACTTGATTCACAGTTTTAAAGAAGTAGCTGTGGATCAGTCGAGCGAGTTAAAACGCACGTTTAATGTTAAAAACTATCTAGAGGAAATTTTGACATCCTTAAGTGCCAAACTCAAAAGAACTAAGCACAAAATAGAGATTAAGTGTGATGAAAATATTGTAGTGGACAGTTATCCCGGCGTAGTGTGTCAAATTGTGACAAATCTGGTGTTGAATTCGCTAATTCACGCCTACGATGGAGAAGACGCAGGAATTCTGGCTTTTGATTTCAAACTAGAGGGCGATCGGCTAATATTTGAATATGCCGATAACGGCAAAGGAATTGACCCAGAAAATCTCAGTAAAATTTTTGAACCATTTTTTACCACCAAAAGAGGTCAGGGAGGCACGGGATTGGGACTGCACATTATTTATAACCTTGTTACTCAAAAACTAAAAGGCACAATTAGCTGTAGAAGTCAAGTAAATAAAGGCACAAGATTTATGATTGAATTTCCCGCTAAAATGAGCAGTTAGTTATTATACGGCCAACATGGATATAAGTTTTATATAGGAGAACGATATATGTCAGAAGCTAGTAAAAACCTGTTGGCTGCAGGCGATGACGAATTAATCGCGGCGGGCGACGATGAATTAATATTTGCCGAGGAAGACGAGGCGGAACAAAAACCGCTAGAAGAAAGTTGGAAAATATTAATTGTAGATGATGAAATAGAAATTCATAATATTACTAAACTAGCGTTAAATGATTTTATATTTGAAGGTAAAAGTATAACATTTATCAGCGCTTACTCAGGAAAAGAAGCTAAAGAAATCATCCAAAACAACTACGACATAGCATTGATTTTACTCGATGTAGTTATGGAAACAGAAGAAGCAGGCTTGGAAGTAGTTAAATACATCCGTGATATTTTAAATAATCAAGTAGTGCGAATTATTTTACGCACTGGGCAGCCCGGACAAGTGCCAGAAGATGTAGTAATTGTCAGCTACGATATCAATGATTACAAAACCAAAACAGAACTTACTAACAAAAAGTTATTTACCACAGTAGTCACCGCACTGAGAGCATTTAGGTCGCTCAATCAAATCGAGTCCAGCAAAAGCGAACTAGAAAAAATTGCAGCCGCATCAGCCCGTTTTGTACCCCGTGAATTTTTGAAGTTTCTCAAAAGAGAAAGCATTGTTGATGCCAGACTAGGAGACTCTGTACAAGCAGAAATGACGATTATGTTTGCCGACATTCGCTCATTTACAAGTCTGTCAGAAAGTATGTCTCCGCGAGAAAACTTTGAATTTCTTAACTCTTACTTAAGCCGAGTTGGCCCAGTTATCCGCGAGTACAACGGTTTTATAGATAAATATATTGGTGACGGGATTATGGCTTTGTTTCCTAACAGGGCTGAAGATGCTGTGCAAGCAGCAATTGAGATGCAGCATCAAGTAAAAATTTATAACAGACACAGGCAAAACAGTGGCTATCAACCTATTTCGATAGGGATTGGTTTGCATACGGGGACTTTAATGTTAGGTACGATTGGCGAAGCGGAACGAATGGAAAGTACGGTGATTTCTGATGCTGTTAATTTAGCTTCCCGCGTGGAAGGATTGACAAAGCTTTATGGAGTTGCTATTGTAGCTAGCGTCCAAACCCTTTGCCGGATAGACGATCCTCAACATTACAAGTGCCGGTTTCTCGATCGCGTTCAAGTAAAAGGAAAACAAACACCTGTTGCGGTATTTGAAATTTACGATGGCGACTCGGCGACAATGATCGAACTAAAAGCACAAACTCAAACTTATTTTGAACAGGGAATTTTTTTTCACTACCAGCAGCAATTCGCGCAAGCAAGGCAAATGTTTCTGCGCGTTTTACAAATCAACAAGTATGATAAGGCAGCATCTTTTTATGCAGAACGCTGCGATATGTTGATGAAGAATGCAGTCATTATGACTCTGGAAGGTATTGAAATTTAGTTAATGGGTAATGGGTACTTGAGAATTGTAATTAGTAGTTTTTCTTACTTCCCTCTTCCTTCTTCCTTCTCCCTTCTTCCCCATGCGCTTCAAATCCCTTGATGTTTTTCGCGGAATTGCGATCGCCTCGATGATTCTAGTCAACAACCCCGGTAGTTGGGAACAGGTGTATCCACCGCTAGAGCACGCAGAATGGCACGGCTGCACCCCGACAGATTTAGTATTTCCGTTTTTCTTGTTCATCGTTGGCTGCGCGATGTCTTTCTCGCTGTCTAAATATCTTCAAAATTATCCAAAAACCGGAATAGAAACCTCAAAAATTACACAAACAAAGGAAAAATCAGAATCAGCCAAAAACTCTCTTTTTTCTTCCTTCTTCCTTCTTCCTTCTTCAAATATTTACTGGCGAATTGCGCGCCGCGCCGCGATTCTATTTATATTAGGATTACTGCTAAATACATCTTCGATCGCCCTTGACGTACTTCTCAACAGCGCCCCAGTGGAAAACTTCGGTAAAATCCGCATCATGGGAGTATTGCAGCGCATCGGCTTAGCTTATTTCATCAGTGCGATCGCCATTCTTAACCTTTCCCCGCGCAATCAAAAACTGCTCGCTGTTGCCGTGCTTTTGGGCTATTGGGGTGCATTAACCGTGTTTGCTGTAGGGGGGTACACTGCCGGCGAACTCACGCCAGAAGGGAATTTAGGGGGATATGTCGATCGGCTAATTCTCGGTAGCCAACACCTGTACAAAGGTGGCCCCTTCGATCCAGAAGGATTGTTGAGCACCTTACCCGCAAGCGTTACAGTCCTAATCGGCTACTTTACAGGAGAATGGCTGCGCGTGCAGCCATTCAAAACCCGCACCAGTATCAACTTAGCAATCGGCGGCCTCAGTTGCGTGGTAATTAGCCACTTGTGGGGATTTTTCTTTCCAATCAACAAACAACTTTGGACGAGTTCCTATGTAGTTTTTACTGCTGGTTGGGCCTTGCTATTGCTAGCCGCTTGCTACGAAACAATTGAAGTGCGAAATTGGAAATGGGGGAGGCCGTTTGAAATCATGGGATTGAATGCAATTTTCCTGTTTGTTGCTTCCGGTATTGTCGCCAGAATCCTGTTGAAAACTCATATCGGTACTGGTGCAAATGCTCCAACTACCTACACTTGGATTTATGAAAACTGGTTTGTGCCGTGGGCCGGGCCGCTGAATGGTTCCCTAGCATTTGCCGTGACAGCGGTATTATTTTGGTGGTTAATTTTGTATGGAATGTACCGCCGTCGTTGGGCGATTAAAATTTGAATTGTGGGTTGTTAAACAAGCGCGTTTGCTGGTAAGTTGTGAGCAAGTGGCTTGACAATCAAAAGCTGTTTGTAGTATAATTTATATATATTTTTTACGGTTTTTGACGTGGATATTCTAATTGAGTCAACAAGGGAATTTGAGAAAGATATTGCGCTGCTAAATGAAGATGAGAAAGCCGCAGTAATTCAAAAAATTAATTATTGTGCCAGCCTTTTTCCTACTCAAAAATCAAATGTGTATCGCAAGCTGCGTCGTCTCCCGCTATCGTCAGACCTGAATGGTTACGAGTCTTCGCTTTATACGCTACGAATTTCTCAAAAACTAAGAGTGGTTTTGGCGGTTGACGAAGACCCAATTTTTGGGCAAGCTATTTTTACTCTTTTTCGAGCAATTCAACACGACGAACTCGATCGAGCGTATAAGGGTGTAGCAGAGTCTTTGTATCAAGACCTACTTCAGCGCGATCGAGAAACTGCCTAGATATAATCAGCTTAAGTTATGGCGCAAAACCTTATTCTCTGTGATGAATATGGCATTATTTACGAAGCTATGAAAATTTTGCCAGATGACGAGCTAAAGATTAGTTTTCTGGAAGCTTTAGCAGAACTTGAAGACCAGGAATGTCACAGGACGAGACAATTTCCCAAAACGAGACTGCATAAAGTTAAGGGTGTGAAGCAGGCAGTTTATCGTGCTGATATTGATAAAGTCTCAGGCTGGCGCATCCACGTTCAGTACGTCAACGGACAGATTCATCTCAAGGATATTATTGAAGGGCAAAGACACGACAATGTAATTGAGGTGATTAAATCAAAGAAATCCCGCTACCAGTAATCCTAGCAAAGATATAATCTATAAAAATCCAGTGGGGATTTAGCGATGGAAACTAACAGATCGTTCGAGCAAAGTGATACCTGGAGTGAAGAAGATTGTCTTGATGTCACAACCTTTTCTTTGCAATACGCAGCTACTATCATTCATAGCGACCCCGAAATTTTAGCGTAACTCCAGTCTTAATCGGCACTCGCGTCCCGATTAAGACTGTGCTTGATTGTCTCGAAGCTGGTGATTAGCTAAATGAGTTTCTCGACCATTTTCCTAGTGTCAGCCGCGATCGAGCGATTTCAGTTCTGGCAATGATACGATCGCCACATAACAACATTTAACGTTTATTGATGTCCGCTGCCTCAACATCGATCGCCTGCAGGATCGGATTTCCGATCGCACCCCCGCCACAACTTCCACAAATTAACGCCCCAACCCCCCCCAGCTTAAGGATTTTGCCGATTTCTCGATCCCACGCCACCGATCGCTAACTATAACTGAGCCCTAGTCGCTAAAATTAAAAAAAGATACGTAATAGGCAGGCAGGCGTCAATGATCCCAACAGTTATAGAACAATCCGGTCGCGGCGAACGCGCCTTTGACATTTACTCGCGACTCCTGCGCGATCGCATCGTCTTCTTGGGCCAACAGGTTGACTCAGACTTGGCTAACCTGATCGTTGCCCAATTGCTATTTTTAGACGCCGAAGACCCGGAGAAAGATATTTACCTCTATATCAACTCCCCAGGGGGTTCGGTAACAGCAGGTATGGGCATTTTTGACACGATGAACCACATCCGCCCCGACATTTGCACTATTTGTCTCGGTTTGGCCGCCAGCATGGGCGCTTTTCTGTTGAGTGCCGGCGCTAAAGGCAAGCGGATGAGTTTGCCTCACTCCCGGATTATGATCCACCAACCTCTAGGCGGAGCTCAAGGACAAGCAACCGATATTGAAATTCAGGCAAAAGAAATTTTGTACCACAAACGCCGCCTGAACGAACATCTTGCCAACCATACCGGTCAGCCGCTTTCCCGCATTGAAGAAGATACCGAACGGGATTTCTTCATGTCCGCTGAAGAAGCAAAGGACTACGGATTAGTCGATCAAGTGATCGATCGCCGTCCTTCCGCCAGCCGCCCGATCGCCGCTGTCGTCTAAATAAAAAGTTAAAAATCAAAAATGAGGAAATATTCTTCATTTTTGATTTTTAATTTTTTACGTTCAAAAGTAGCTCTTTAATGGATAAACGGGTGGCGAGAAACCGGGTTTTTTACCCTAATCTTTGGTTCTCAACCTTAATCTCTGTAAAAAACCCGGTTTCTTTAATCCGGGAGCAACGGGGGGCGAGAAACCGGGTTTTTTACCCTAATCTTTGGTTCTCAACCTTAATCTCTGTAAAAAACCCGGTTTCTTTAATCTAATAGCCTCCAGCGCCTTGTTTAGTTGCCGAATTCCTAGGGCAAAGATTCGAGATATTGCAGGAAGTCGAGCAATTCTACTTGATTTAAGAAATGGCGCGCTTCTTTGCCATAACCTTGTTTGAGATAATCTTTTCCTTGGTTGGCAGTCCAGCCCAGCCGCTGGATTTCCTCAGTGGTTCTGCTATAGATTTCTAGATATTCTAGGAAATCTACTAACTCTTCGCTAGAAAGCTCTCTCTGCGACGACTTGCCGTAATTGTGTTCCAGACACTGGGTTTCCTGTGGTTTTTTCCATCGCAGGCGTTTGAGGATGGCGTCTATTTGGGCGATCGTATCAGAATTATCCTCGATCGCATCGCTGGGAATTCCCACTGCGATCGGTTGCAACTCCCTGACTTCGGCCGCACCCTGTAGCAGTTCACTTTGGCTAGAAGTAGGCACATCCAGTTCCTGAAGTGGTTCGCCGTAGCTAGAAGAAAGCCAAGCGTCCGAGTCTAACTGCTTTGGTACAAATCCAGTAGCCTCCGCGCGATCGACCGTTGGCGGCAGCGGTGCCGGTACAGGTGCGATCGGCTCTTCATTTAATTTCGCTTCAGTCTTGACAAAATTGCTTTGATCTGTTTCCGGCAATTTGTCAGCAACAGGCATTTCTAGAACCGGAAGAGGAACACTTGTCGGCCCAACAGGAACCGGAACAGCAGGAGGAGGGGGAGGGGGAACAGCAGCAACCGGGGGAACAGCAGGAGGAGGGGGAGGGGGAACAGCAGCAACCGAAGCAACCGGAGCAACCGGAGCAACCGGAGGCGGCTCAACACTCGCGATCGCACGATCGGGCGCAGCAGATCCAAGAACAGCGATCGCTCGCAACCGGGCGCGGTCTTCAGCATCCTCAACAGACTCAGCAGCCGACATAGCCGTAGCCAGAGTTTTGCCGTCAACCTGAACCAGACAGCGAACAACAAACTTACCGTGATGAACAGTCAGCAACTCACAAATTAACTGTCCAGCGGGATAAAGGGCGCGAAATTCAGCAAACATAATTTTTTGACCCCGAAACCAGAAGGGGCTTATGACGTGAACAAACCTGACGGTCAACTGAGTACAGTTACACCGCAGGCTTCTTTTTCCTTTTTTTCAAAGGCTTTTTATAGTGAGGTAGTTCCACCCCCACTTGCTAATATAGTATCAGAGTATTTCCAGATCATCTTGGGCTATAAAAGAATAATTGTCGCTTTGGGTACCTACACCCGACGAGCCTTTGATCGCGCGGGCGTAATTCCCAACGGGGTACGGGGCCCAGCGCTCTGATTAATCCCCTCTAAATATACCGAGGGACTTCCCGGCTGGTAGTTAAGTTTAGTACACAACCACGCATTAGTTGCTTGATTCTTCAACATTTCTTGAAAACGTGAGGGCGATCGTGTAAGCCCAGGTGCTTCTCATTCTTACAGACAAGTTTGATGAAATTCTTGCGGGGAGTAGGGGTTGGGCGTCAATCGATTTTAGATTTTAGATTTTAGATTTTAGATTTAAGCATTGACCCCACGGATAAATTCGGGGGCTCCTTTATCGGATACAGGTTTTTTATTTCTGGACGGATCAATCCGGGGGCTTGTATCCTGGATGCTTTCGGTCACGCCCGCCCAAAAAGACAATTGAAATGCCCAACAGCTTAACAGAAAGCGACTAAAGCCAAGCTCGATCGTCCCAGAGATCGCGAAAATTTTAAAAATTACCCCAGGTCACGCTTGGCTCAACAACAGCTCAGAGAAAACAATTTTCTGAAAGCACGTATTCAACGTACAATAAATCAAAGGTGAATCATCCGCGCAACCTTTCACGCCACTAAACCCCATCCCACATCCGGCAGTTTAAGCTAACAAGCACCGGGCGTCATTTCTACCTATAAGAGATGGCACAGCAACTAAGCAAAAGTAGTAAAAGTCTCCGGTTTGCGTACCTGCACTTTCTACAGCACAGATTGCTCCCGACCCGCTCGTTGCACCTCTGTCCGCAAGGGCCGATCGCGTGCAAAAAACAGGGGCATCGCAGCGGCGAGCTACTAGCAATTTTGCCTTGATCCGGTAAGTTCTTTGCTAAAGCAAGAGGCAAGAGGCACTTCAAAAGGAAGAAGGAACAACGCAGAAGGAAACAAGGCAGAAGGCAGAAATGCACATTTTCTCCCTCTCCATCCCTCCATCGGCTCATCCTCGACTCAAGCCGTTGCTTTCAGTATCGAGCCATCTTTTAAGAACCGACAGAGGCTTTCTAATTCGCCAAGTGCTCGGCGCTGCTGACCTAAAAGCAAACAAACCAACGCTAAAAAATTGTATTGGGGAATAGCGTGCGGGACAGTTGTCTGCACCGTCAGCAGTCAGTTCAAGACAGACAGCAGACAATTAGCACGAAGCCGGTGTCGGGAGAGAATCTCAAAAAAACCTCGCGATGAAACAAGGTGGCTGTGCTTGCGTCTCCACCTATCAACCCGCGTATTTGTTGGGAAGCAGGCACTGCGAGGGCCCGAGGGGGTGCGGCTGATTTCGCCAAAATTTAGACTAATTGCTGGAAACAAGAGGATCGATCGCTACATGGAATTTTCTATCGCTGCACTGCTGGCAAATTTTACAGAAGACAAATTAGTGGCTCCTAAAGCATTGGAGAAAAAACTCGACTGCAACGACGCCACCAGTCAACTCAAACTTCAAATCGCATTAGAAGCTCTAGAGAAAATTGGCATATTAGTCAAAGACAAAGGCCGCTATCGCCGAGTAGCTGAAGACGACGTAGTAGAAGCAAAACTGCGCTGTTCGAGCAAAGGATTTTGCTTTGCAATTCAAGACGCCGAAGGCTCAGAAGACGTTTACGTGCGGGAAAGTCACCTCTCGACAGCTTGGAACGGCGATCGAGTCTTAGTCAAAATCATCAAAGAAGGTAGCCGCCGCCGATCGCCCGAAGGCGAAGTCATGCTCATCCTCGAACGCGCCAACCCCTCGGTACTGGCGCGAGTCAAGCAAACCGCCACCCCCACAGGCCGCGTCAGCTACAGAGCAATCCCCCTGGACGATCGCCTGTTGTTTGAACTAGACTTGCTCGCAAATGGCACAAATCTCCAAGAGGCGATCGACCACCTAGTACACGTCGAAGTCAAACGCTACCCCCTCGGCACCCATCGCCCAGTCGGCAAAGTAGTACAGGTACTCGGTTCCGACGCCGAAGCCGCGGACGACCTCGACATCGTATGCTGCAAACACGACTTGCCGCGATCGTTCCCCGCCGCCGTCCTCAAAGCAGCCGAAAATTTGCCCAGCAAAGTCAAAAAAACCGACATCAAAAAACGCCTAGATTTGCGTAACATTCTGACTGTTAGCTTCAGCAAAAACGAACCGGGAACAACCAACAGCGAAAACCATGCCCCCCGAGTTGAGGAGGAAAATCTCTCCGAAGAAGGAGGCGAAAAGGAGTTTGATCCAACGTCATTCCTGTCCGATCCGCCAGTGGAACGCGCATTGTCGATCGAAACCCTGAAGCCCGGCCGCTGGCAAATAGGAATCCACATCAGCGACGCCGCCGAGTACGTGCAGCCAGAAACCCCGATCGACCGTGAAGCCCGCAAGCGAGGAACCGCCGCCCATCTGGGAGAAAAAATCATCGCCGTACTGCCAGAAACCCTCAACGAGCGCTGCTCCCTCCTGCCAGACAGCGAACGGCTGGCCTTCAGCATACTGCTCACCCTAGACGAATCAGGAGAACTCCTAGAATACGAGATTCAAGCCAGCGTCATTCAAATTGACTACCACCTCACCTACGAGCAAGCTCAAGCAATTCTCGAACCAGACGATGCCGAAGAGCACCCTTTATCCTCCACCCTCCGTCCTTTCCTAGATCAAATCGGGGCCGCCTCACAGGCAGCCAGACAGACAAGGCTCAAGCGAGGAGCTTTTGAACTAAATTTGCCCGATGCTAACTCTCACTTCGACGACGAAGGCGAATTAGGAGCTTTTGCAACAGCTCCCCCCGCCCAGTCGGCTGTCTCCGAGTTGGTGGTACTCGCCAACCAAGCTGTCGCCACCCACCTGCAAGCCTTGGGAGTCCCAGCAATTTACCGCGTCCAACCGATGCCAGACCCGGCAGACATTCAAGAGTTCATCAAACTCTCCAACAACCTCGGAGGCGAACTGTATCTCGAAACCGAAGAAGAAGTTTTGCCCTTGGACTTTCAGCGATTTACCCAGCAGTTTGCCGGCCTGAAGTCCGAAAGAGTTCTCACCTACCTGCTAGAAGACACCATGAAGCCCGCTGTTTACAGCACAACTCCCAAGCCGCACTTCGGTTTGGGGCTGTCAGAGGGTTACACGCGCTGCACTTCGCCGCTTTCCCGCTACGCCGATTTGCTGGTACTGCGGGTGTTGCAAGCGGTGTTCGAGCAAGGGCGCAGCAGCCGCACAACACGGGCTAAGGAAAAAGTTGACTTGCACCATTCCTCCTGTCACGGTCAAATTACTTGGAATGTTCTCCCCCCAGATTTGCACCACGAATTTGAGACGGAGTTTGCATCGGTAGTTGTACACCTAACCGAACGCGAAAGAGTTGCTGAGGATGCCGAAAGCGATTTGCAGGGATTGAAGAAAACGGGATTGATGAAAGAACGCACCGGCCAAACTTTCCAAGGTTTGATTACAGGCGTGCAGTCTTACGGTTTCTTTGTGGAAATTGAGGTGCGGCCGCCGGAGAGCGACATTTTGCGTGTTGAGGGATTGGTGCACGTTTCTTCGCTGAAGGATGACTGGTACGAATATCGATCGCGCCAGCAAACTCTGGTGGGCCGCAAAAACCGCAATCAGTACCGTTTGGGCGATCGGGTAGAAGTTCAAGTCAAGAGTGTTGACTACTACCGCCAGCAAATTGATTTAGTTGCAGTTGGTGGTGGCAGTCAAGCTTTTGATGATGATGAGTAGTTAGTTGACAGTTGACAGTTGATAGTTGATAGCTAACAGTAAAGGTAGGGTGCGTCGCCAGTTTCCAACTCTCGCCTGTTTCTAACAAACGTCTGCTGTTCAGAAACCGGGTTTCTTGATGAAACCCGGTTTCTGAAGTCCGCTTCAAGAAAAATCAGGCTTTTTTGCAAATATTGCGGTGCTAAAATTCGATACTTTCCCAAAAAATCAGGTTTCTGGACTCGAGTCAGTGAAGGATCTAGAGCATCTGTGAGGAGGTGGGGTGGAAGGCTTTCCCGCACACCAAGGCGCATATTTCTAGTCTCTCCGAACAAGACCAGCTTTTGGCTAAGTCTTTTTGATACCAAACATTTTCTAGCACTTCTTTGATAGATTTGCTGCGGAGGTTGTTAAATCCTTGCCCATATTTTTCAAACAGAGCGATCGCCTGGGTCCTATAAGTGTCGCTGTAATGAGCGTATTTGGTCTGAGCTGTATAGCAGCAGGGCCACAGTTCAGCGTCAAAACTAACGTAAATTTCAGCTTTCTTTTGCGACTGGCAGTTAATTTCAATGCCCTGAAAATAATTTTCTAATCCTCCATATTCTTGGACGGCTTTGCGAAAGTTGGGGATTTCTGGATTTTGATACTGGGGTAAGGAAGCCGGCTTGAGTTCTACGGAGCTTTCTTTGTTCGCTTTAGCAGCTTTAGCCGGAGCAATTTCTTGAGCGAGTTGGAGTTTAACGGCTTGCTGAAAAGCTTCATTTGCTTCTTCTATTTTACCTAATTGTGTCCAGATTTTGGCTAAATTTCGATACACTCCTGAAAAATTTGGTCTAATTTCAAGCGCTTTTTGATAGTGATAAATTGCGGACTCCCATTGTTTTTGAGAAGCATAAACGCTGCCCATATTTGCATAAACTTCGGCAAATTCTGGCTGAATTTCTAGGGCAGTTTTATAGGAGTTCATCGCTTCCTCCAGACAGTCTGTGAGCTGTAGCAGATTGCCTAATGTTTTGTGAGCGACGGCAAAGTTTGACTGAATTTCAAGTGCTTTTTGACAAGCTAAAAATGCTTGTTCTAAATTTTTTTCCGCTAAATAATCTTCAGCTTGTCGGTGAAAATTGAGAGCTGCTTTTTCTAGGGTGATGGGGGTAGAACGATCGCGCTTTTCCTGCGTCTGGGAGTCCACCTCTGCGATCGCCTCCTCCTTTTCTCCGACTTCATCAACCTCTGACAGCGCAAAGCGAGACGTTGCTTTAGCTTGAAATTTAATAAACCCCAGTCTACGGGCCAAAGCGCGAGCTTCTTCGACTTGGTGTTGATTGTGTTCAAAGACTAAATATTGCCACTCTGCTTGGCCACCGGCGCCAATAAAGGCCTCGACGGATTCCATAATCCGGTTCCAGTTTGTATTGCGACGGTAGAGGTGGTTGGTATCCGCTAATCCATCGATGGCAAAAATAACGCGATCTTCTGGTTGATTCAAAATTTTGGCCAATTGTCGCCACCAATCAGGGCTGCGTCCGCTACCATTGGTGTACATCCAAAGGTAATTGACTCCCATTTTGTGAAAATACTTTAGCGCCGGGAGAGTGGTATTACTCACCATCGCATCCCCAAAGTTGCCGCACAGGTAAATCCAAGACAACTGAGAGCAGAATTCTTTAGGGAAGATTCTCTTAATATCTGCTATTGTCAATTCTGTCATTGGCAAAATAGGGTTCCCCGTGCGCGGACACTGAGGACAACCGGCATTACATCGGGAGGTAATGTCTAATTGCACTATTTCGATATCTTCGTATCTTAAGAACATTGTCTGCCTCCCCTGATGTTAATAAAGTAAAGTTAGTAGTTCTATTGTGACACAGAGTTGGTCGTGGCTATCAGGATGTAAGATGGAGCTGGGATCTGGAACTCTGGCGATCGCAGTTAGCCTTTGTTTTTGTTAACGAAGAATAGGGTAATGATAATCCTGGCGATCGCAGTCGCATACTTTATTGTAGTATCCGGGGGTGTTGCAGGTGGCTATAGGTTTCGCCTTTTATTGTTATTAAGAGCGATCGCCACGCAATCATTGAATTGATTGATGAGTGTTGTGGCTGTTATTAGCACCTATCGCGCTATAATTAGTGAGCTTATTGCTGGATAATTGCCCATGACTAATTCTGTTTCAGTCCCCGCCCAACCTCTAATTGTAGGAGTTACCGGTGCATCGGGACTGATTTACGCGGTGCGAACTTTGAAATATTTGTTGGAAGCCGATCGCGCGATCGAACTGGTCGCTTCCAAGTCTACTTACATGGTTTGGCAAAGCGAACAGAACACTCGAATGCCCGCAGAACCCACGCTTCAAGAGGAATTCTGGCGGGAACAAGCAGGAGTAGCCACAATGGGTAAACTCCGGTGCCATCCCTGGCAAGATGTCGGTGCTAATATTGCTAGTGGCTCCTTTCGCACCCAAGGGATGATGATTATTCCCTGTAGCATGAGTACGCTGGGCAAGTTGGCGGCTGGCTTGAGCTCGGATTTGCTCGAAAGAGCGGCCGACGTTCAGCTCAAGGAAGGGCGAAAATTGGTACTCGTGCCTCGCGAAACGCCTTTTAGCTTGATTCACCTGCGGAATTTGACTACCTTGGCGGAAGCTGGAGCTAGAATTGTACCAGCGATTCCTGCTTGGTATCACAATCCGCAAACTATTGAAGATTTGGTAGACTTTGTGGTGGCTCGCGCTTTAGACCAGTTGGGGATTGATTGCGTTCCTCTCAAACGCTGGAAGGAAGAGGAGTAATAATTAGTCATTAGTCATTAGTCATTGGTCATTAGTTATTAGTTATTAGTGATTTACAAATTACAAATTAAATTTTGATATGCGACCTGTTTTTTTGCTAGTAATTGTGGTGGGGCTAACTATTTTTGCCCTGCAAAATGTGGAGCCGGCTTTATCGCTGGTATTTTTGGGAGTTCGATCGCCTGCTTTGCCTTTATCTATCTGGATTTTGCTGAGCATGGCGGTGGGATCTGTCACATCTTTATTGATTTCGGGTTTGCTCGCTTTTTCAAATTACCTATCTCCAACGGGAGACCGCAGCGGCAGATCCAGTCGCAGCGGTCCCGATACTTTCCCAGAGGACAGCAGAACACCTTACACGCCGCCTCCCCCTCCTAGAAAACAGGGAATTGACCCGGATCTGAATAGGGAAAATAGCCAAACTCAAGCTCCTGGTTCCTACCGAACTGAGTACGGCACGTCGGCGGGTTACAGTGCCCGGACTTTCCAGCAAGAAACTCCGAACCCGGATGGGGCGAAGGATTATGCTCAACCGGGGAGTTATGCAGCGGCAGACGATGAGGATGATTGGGTCTCAGATGGCTCAAAATCGCGTTCTCAAGGGGGCGATGATGATTGGGGGGACGATCGCGATTTTCCCGATCGACCGCAGGTAAATGATGTTCCAGCGACAAATCCGAGGGCTTACGAAGCTCAGCAGGAACCGAAAAGCAAGTCTTGGGCTGGCTCAGTATACTCTTACGGCTATCGAGATCCAAACCAGTCTGGGGTGGGGCAAACAGAGTCTGTATACGATGCGGAGTATCGAGTGCTGATTCCTCTGGAAGGGCAGATTCCTAAACCCGCTGATGAAACACCAATAAATCCTATGGCAGAAGCAGATGAGGATTGGGGATTGGATGAGGGTGATGAGTTTGATGACGATGATGGCCTCAGTGGCAGATCGATTAACCTGAAAAAATAGAAAAATATCGGAGGATTTGGCAGTGGATGGGTTGAGGGGAGTAAATATCTATCTTGTCGGGATGATGGGTGCGGGAAAAACAACGGTGGGGCGGATTTTGGCAAAAAAATTAAAATACCGTTTTTTTGATACTGATGAACTAATTGTTCGAGTTGCTAATCAGTCAATTGCTGAGATTTTCGATCGAGAAGGGGAAGAGGCTTTTCGGGAACTAGAAAGTAAAGTGCTTGGGGAGTTGTCTGCGTATCAAAATTCGGTCGTGGCTACGGGCGGTGGCATTGTGACGCGATCGATGAATTGGGGTTACTTGCACTACGGTGTAGTGGTTTGGCTGGATGTGCCTGTAGATCAATTGTACGATCGACTGCGTTCGGACACCGCTCGACCCCTACTGCAGGAGGGCGAGCTCAAATCTAAGCTGCAAAGCCTTTTGAAAGAGCGAGAGCGTTTCTACACTCAAGCAGATGTCCGAGTCTATGCTGGTGTGGGTGAAAGGCCTGAAGCAGTGGCGACTAGGGCAATCGAGGAAATCCAAAAAGTTATCAAACCAGAAACCGGGCCCGAGCTCAATTGATACATTCCGAAACCGATTTTCTCAGAAAATAACAGGTTTCTGAGGACTTTTGATACCAGTTCAAAAAAATAATGCAACCCTACGCAAACTCTAAACCACAAGCTTCCTCTGTCATTCCCAAAATCTAAAATCTAAAATCTAAAATCTAAAATGGTATTATAAAACTTCATTAAGTTTATAAGCAGTAGTAAGCAAGAATGATAATATGTAGTCAGGAGGTTAACAATGAA
>NZ_JAUBOQ010000059.1:0-38829 GCF_036700325.1 Microcoleus sp. Z1_B2 | reverse complement strand
GGATGGGCGTCCCGCCCGTCCTTTTTGGACGGGCGGGACGCCCATCCCACTTTCAAGAGTGGAAGTTATTTAATTCTGATTCCTTAGAGGCTCTGCCTCCCCATTCTAGAAACAACTTCAGGGTGTTTTTCTGCTCACATTACCCGCATAAAAAGCGAATTAAAAAACCTCCGCACCCTCCAACTTCTTAAAAGTTTCAACCTTAGCCCTCGCCGCTTCCCCGCAAGTCTTCGGCGTCGGAAACATCTTCCCAGGATTCGCTAAACCTTTCGGATTAAACACCTGACGCACCCACTGCATCGTCTCCAAATCAACCTCCGAAAACATATCCGGCATAAAACACTTCTTGTCAGCACCGATGCCGTGTTCCCCCGAAAGACTTCCCCCAACTTTCACGCAAAGCCTGAGAATTTCCCCGCCCAATTCTTCCACCTTTTCCAGCGCACCTTTTACCGAGTTATCGTACAGAATCAGCGGATGTAAATTACCATCTCCCGCGTGAAATACATTCGCAATCCGATAACCGTATTTCTCGCTCAAGCCCTCAATTTCTTTCAAAACATAAGCCATTTGCGTTCGGGGAATTACGCCGTCTTGCACGTAATAATCCGGGCTGAGATGACCCGCCGCAGCAAAAGCAGCTTTCCGCCCTTTCCAAATTTTTAGGCGCGTTTCCGGGTCAGTTGCCGTGGTGATATTTCGTGCTCCGTTATGCTTGCAAATATCAGCAATTCGCTGTTTGTTTGTGGCAACTTCCACTTCTAAACCGTCGATTTCTACGAGGAGAATTGCCGCCGCATCGCGGGGATAACATCCAGTTGCCACCACATCTTCCACAGCATTGATGCTGATGTTGTCCATGATTTCCATGCCGCCGGGAATAATGCCAGCGCTGATAATATCGGAAACCGATTCGCCCGCTGCTTCTATACTGGAAAAATCGGCTAGGAGAACGCAAATAGATTCCGGCGCTTTGAGAATTCGCAAAGTAACTTCTGTGGCGATTCCTAAAGTGCCTTCGGAACCGACAAATACACCAGTTAAATCGTAACCGGGCATTTCGGGAATTTCGCCACCGACATCGACAATTGAACCGTCGGGAAGTACCAATTTTAATCCTAAAACGTGATTCGTTGTGACTCCGTATTTGAGGCAGTGAACGCCACCAGAATTTTCGGCAACGTTGCCGCCAATCGAACAAATAATTTGACTGGAAGGATCTGGCGCGTAGTAGAAACCAGCGCCGCTAACTGCTTGCGTTACCCAGTTATTAATTACTCCCGGTTGCACGACTACTTGCTGATTTTCTAAGTCTACTTTCAGGATTTTTCGCATCAGGGCAGTGACAATCAGCACGCAGTTTTCTACAGGCAAAGCGCCGCCGGAAAGGCCGGTGCCTGCGCCTCTAGCAACCCAGGGAATTGAGTTGCGATCGCATATTTTGACCAATTGCGCCACTTCCTCTGTAGTTCGAGGCAATACCACCACGGCGGGTCGCTGGCGATAGCTGGCGAGTCCGTCGCACTCGTAGACAATCAATTCTTCGCGGCGCTGTACGACGCCATTTTTGCCGACTACAGCCTCGAATTCTTTAATAACGGGTTTCCAGTTGCGTTCTGTTTCTACGGCTATCATTAGTGAATTTAATTAGGGAACTATCAATAATATTGTGACAAATTTTACTAAGTTTAGCCAATTATTTTTCTAAGGGTTGCAATATTGACACAGGGAAGGATCGGCAGTCTCTCGACCGTCGGGAAATAGTTTTTCTTTAGTATAACCGCAGTTTTTGCATTTATAGATTGCCGATCGCACTAGCTGAGTCGGAAAATAGCAAAGTTCGCAGGGCAATCCGATTTTCCTCTCAGCTATATCGAATCCCGGCCAACCGCACTCCGGGCAGAATTGCTTAAATTTTTTAACTAAATCGAGAGTTGCATTTTCGATGTTTTTCATCCGAGTTGGATTGTACATCGCCCGCATATCTGTTTCGATGTGAACTCTGCCGGTTGACGATTTTTTTAAGCCTGCTGTCACAGCGTCAAAAAGTTGTTTTTCTGTCTTAATGCCCTTGACAATTTCGCCGTTACCGAGTGCAGCATCGCCAACTACAACCACCAGTGCGTGATCGGGAAATCCAGCTTTTTTAGCAAAATCATCTGCTTCTTCTATACTGGAAACTAACTGGTGACTGTAGTTAGTTTCAACCGAAAAATATTCGCCGATGATTTCTAGATTGTGGGCTCGATCTAATAAAATTACGATTTCTCTGTTAGCTGGCAGATACGGCATCATGGGGTGAGGGCCGAAAGTACCTTCGCTGGCAAAGGCAAGAGTTTCGCCCGCAATGTCTAGGGCTTTTTGTGCTTTATAGCGAGCCGCTTCTATTTGTGTTCCTAAGCGTTTAACTTCTCTGGTGAAGGTGCCGAACGCGTCAGTGTCAAGCTCCGCAGGTACTAGGATATTTACGCCAAATTCTCGTTCCAAAACGGGAGCCATCACCCGTTCTTTTTGGTGCATGGTAGCAAGAACTGCAGTGCGATCGCTCAATAATTGATTTGGATTCACAGGCTCAGAAATATTAGACATACAGCAGCATTATTTTAGGAAAAAAACTCACATACACCCTTTCCACCGCCCCACAACCGATAGAAACCCTGACTTAACTTCCGAATCTAAATTTTAGAACTCAGTTAAATATCCGTGATATTCACCTGTGGACTTAATTTAAAATTCTCCAATCGTCAATCGTCAATCTAAAATCTAAAATCTAAAATCGTATTAGTTGCCTCCAGTCACTCCCCCAGCTTGACCTCTGAGTACAAAAATTACTCCCGTCATAATTAGCGCCACGCCTACCAACCGCAGCGGCGGCAAAGGCTCGTGAAATATCAGTTTGCCACCTAAAACAGTAAATAGGTAACTAATTGACAGTAAAGGCGAGACTATGCTAAGGTTTGCCCGCGACAAAACTACAATAAAGCCGATCGAAGAAATTGCATACAAAGAAAGACCAGTTACTATCAACGGCTGAGTAGCCATTGCTATAATTTTTTCTATTAAATTAGCAGCGCCAATGGGCCCTAATATTTTAGCTCCTGCCTTCAGACTAAATTGACCTGCGACGCCGCACAATATTGCGGCAAGCAATAACAGAAAAACGCTTCTATTCATAAATTTACGAACCTATAGTACAATCAAAAATTGCCGTTCCCAAAAACCTGAAAAACTTTAATTAAGTTTGGCTAGGTTTTATTCACCACTAATATTTTAAGCAGAGATACGGGAAAATCAAGTATGGTCGATCGCGATCGAGAGTCGAACAAATATATGGCAGAGCAGACCAACCCAAGCGGAGAATACACTCTAGAACTATCGATAGTCATGCCTTGTCTGAACGAAGCAGAAACTTTAGAAATCTGCATCGAGAAGGCACAGAAGTCCCTGCGCGAACTTGATATTGCAGGCGAGGTCATCATAGCAGACAACGGCAGCACTGACGGTTCTCAAGCTATCGCTACCAGAATGGGAGCGAGAGTCGTGCCCGTAGCAGCCAAAGGCTACGGCAGCGCCCTGATGGGAGGCATCATTGCAGCGCGCGGAGTTTATATTATCATGGGCGATGCTGACGACAGCTACAATTTTTCCAACCTCGGCTTTTTTGTCAACAAATTGCGAGAAGGTTTCGACTTAGTGATGGGAAACCGCTTTCAAGGGGGCATCAAACCGGGTGCAATGCCGCCGCTGCACAAATATTTAGGAAATCCGGTGCTGACATGGGTTGGGCGGCTATTTTTTGCAAGTCCCGTCGGCGATTTTCACTGCGGACTCAGGGGTTTTAGGAGAGACTCAATTTTGAAACTCGACTTGCAAACAACGGGGATGGAATTTGCTAGCGAAATGGTGGTCAAGGCCTCTGTATACAAGCTGCGGATAACTGAAGTTCCAACCGTACTTTCTCCCGACGGCCGCAGCCGGCCGCCGCACTTGAGAACTTGGCGAGATGGCTGGCGGCACCTGCGATTTTTGCTGCTTTACAGTCCTCGGTGGCTGTTTTTGTATCCGGGTACTGCGCTGATGATTTGGGGTCTAATTGTTAGCATTTGGCTGTTACCCGGTACTCAAAAGATTGGGAGTATCAGCTTTGATGTACACACGCTGCTTTATGGTGCGATCGCAATTATCATCGGTTTTCAAGCAGTAACTTTCGCTTTTTTCACCAAAGTTTTCGCCATCAGCGAGAAATTCCTGCCCGAAGACCCCAAACTAAACAAAATATTTCGCTATGTCACCCTAGAGACAGGATTGATTGTCGGAGTCACGCTGATTTTAATCGGAATAGTTGGCTCGTTCTTGTCATTAACTATCTGGAGCGAAACGGCTTTTGGTACTCTCGACCCTTCTAAAACTCTGCGTTTGGTTATTCCCTCGCTCACTTGCCTGACTGTCGGTTTGCAGATGGTTTTGTCGAGCTTTTTTCTCAGCGTGCTGAGCTTGAAACGTAGGTGATAACATTAAAGTTACTGCCAACATTTCTCAAAACTAAACTGCCATGCAGGGGAAGGTAAGGGCGATCGCACTTCCTTCGATCCTAAATTGCTATAATGACAATCAGCCCAAAAATCTCAACATAAAGCCTATGTCTACTTATAGCGCGGTACTGAGTAAGGCTCTAAGACTTGCACCAGATGAGCAACTGCGACTCATCTCTGAATTATTAGTATATGTTAGTCACCGGGTTCAGGCTAAACCTAAGCGGAGTATTTTAGAATTGGAAGGGTTGAGTGAGGAAATTTGGAATGCAATTGATGCTCAAGAGTATGTGAATCAGGAACGAGATTCATGGAATGGATAGCTCAGTTACAGATACAACCGTACTAAAGTTGCTATAATTTATTGATAATCCCACAGACGAGGAGATTAAGATGCAAGTCAAAGACATGACAGTTGACCAATTGCGGGACTTAATTCGGCATACCGTGGAACAGTGTTTAGAAGAATATTTGGGCGATCCTGATGCAGGTTTAGAAGTTAAGGAAGAAGTCAAGCAGAAATTGTTAGAGTCAATGAAGCGCAAACAAGCAGGAGAAAGTAGCGTCGAACCTGGGGAAGTTTATCAAAAAATTGGCATAAAGTCCTAATGAGCTATTCGGTTGAGTTGACAGCAGAAGCTCTGGTTAACCAAGAAAGATTGACTCAGGCTGTGCAGGAGCGTATAGGTAATAAAATCAATTGGTTGGCTGAAAATTTTGAACAAATTACTCCTATGCCGTTGTCGGCTAATCTGGCAGGTTTCTTTAAGTTAAGAGTGGGTGATTATCGGGTAATTTATTCTTTTGATGATGATTTAAAGGTGATTACTATTCACCAGATTGGACACCGGAGAGAAATTTATGATTAACTGAAGTGCGATCGCACTTTTGGAAGAAAAGGGCGATCGTACTTGAGGAAGAAAAGGGCGATCGTACTTTGGGAACAAAAGGGCGATCGTACTTTGGCAACAAAAGGGCGATCGTACTTTGGCAACAAAAGGGCGATCGTACTTTGGCAACAAAAGGGCGATCGCACATTTATTTATTCACTGCTTTTTACGTGATGTTCAACATAAGAGCGCAGCACAGCGTTCATTAGAGATTGATAGCCTTTTCCTTGGCTTTTAAACCAATCTAATACATCGCTATCAACTCTTAAAGAAATAGCTTGTTTTGCCAGTGGTTTAACGAGTTTTGCTTTTTCCCAAAAATTCGCATCTAATTCAGGAATATCAGAGGTATCGATCGCAGATTCTGGAATATTTTCTAATTCTTCAAGTCGTTTGCGCGAGATAGTCATATTCAAAGTACCTAAAAATGTATATACAAAATGTATATATTTAGAGTATAGCATAAAGGGCGATCGGATACTCACTCAGGCGGGCCAAAGCGATCGGGCAAGTCATCAAGAGTTAACCCGCGCGATCGCAAAAAATTTGCCAAAGCTTTCATCTGGGCAATTGTGAATGTCGGCACGTTATCTCCGGCTTCCCAGCGACTCACAGTGCGTACCGATGTCCCAATTTGCCGAGCAAATTCTTCTTGGGACATTCCTAACTCATCTCTGAGTTTTTTCAGCGGTGATTCGCCAGCTTCTTCTTGAGGTTGTCTTCGCTTAATCATTACAAAATGTGACATAGTGTCTAGACCACTTGACAAAACAATTTTGTCCAGACACTATGTCTATATAGACAGCAAAAGGGCAGAGTACGGGAAATCAGCCCTGCCTTTCTAGTGTCTCATTTTGCCCGCAATCTATTGCAGAACTAGGATGAACTACAAACAACAACTTTACCCTTGGGTGATTTACCGCCACCTGCCCAACCTGCAAGGCCTGACTGTGGCGCGTTTTCGCCGCCGAAACGACGCCGAGGAACACTTGCGGATTATCAAAAGATTGCTGCCGCAAGTGGAGTTTGCGATCGCCTTTGAGGTGAATTCGCAACAGCTAACAAATTGTGCAAGATAGTATAAGAGCGATCGAACTTTGGGTAGAAAAGGGCGATCGCTTTTTCCATAATTTTAAATGGAGATATAATAGAGAGCAAGCAAAAACTCTTACAACCAAGTCTATGTTTACTTATAGCAAGGTACTGAATCAAGTTAAAAGCCTCACGCTTGCAGACCAACTGCGGTTATTAGAAGACTTGAAAAAAATGATTCAGTTACGGGAAGAAGTCGCAGAATATGATGAAGTAATTTCAGCAGAAGAAATAGCAGAGAGTGAAGCTGCTTGGCAAGATTACCAGGCCGGTCGCGATCGGGGGATATCCTCCCAAGAACTCAAATTGAAGCTATTTGGAGAAAAAAATTGACTGACTACATTCTCCTGAAAGCAGCAGAACGCTATTTATCGCGAATGCAACCGGATTCAAGTACGAATTGTCAAGGCTTTAGATACTTTAGCAGCAGACCAGTCATCAAGGGCTATAATAGTAAAAATAGAGAATAGTTGATATTAGCTATGCAGCGAATATTTGAGGCTATATTGAAGGGAAACCTTTTAGAATGGGCTAACGAGGTTCCAAGACAGGGCGATCGCCCTGTCAGAGTTTACGTTACTTTACAAGAAGAGCGATTGACCTTAAGTGCTGAGATCCGCCGCCAGAGAATAGTCGAAATATTGGAAAAAATTGCAGCAAGTAATGTCTTTGCTGATATTAACGATCCGGTGGAATGGCAGCGAGAGTTGCGTCAAGATCGTCCGCTTCCAGGTAGGGATGAATAATGCTGCTTGACAGTAATATTATTATCTACGCTTCTCAACCAGAACACGCGCAGATTAGGCAGTTTATTGGCGAACATGACATAGTTGTATCGGCAATAAGTTACGTTGAAGTGCTGGGTTATCACAGACTGACTGAAGAGAATAGATTGTACTTTGAGGAGTTTTTTGGTGTGGTGGAGGTTCTACCGATTTCTAACGCTGTACTCGATCGCGCAGTGCTGTTGCTACAGATGAGGAGAATGACTCTTGGGGATGCTATTATTGCGGCAACAGCTTTGGTATATGGCAGAACTTTAGTCACAAGAAATATAGGGGATTTTCGGTGGATTGCTGAACTCACACTGATTAACCCGTTTGAGGCTTAAGAAAGATGGGCGATTCCCTACGGGATAGCTTCGCTTCACGTACTTTGGGGAAGATATGGGCGATCGTACTTCCCTCAATCCTAAAGTGCTATAATGACAATCAGCCCAAAAATCTCAACATAAAGCCTATGTCTACTTATAGCGAGGTACTGAGTCAGGCTCAAAATCTCACTCCTGACGAGCAACAGCAGCTTTTAGAAGTATTGTCAGCTTTGATGCGCGATCGGGTAACAACCCAGACTCAGGATAGCAGTCAAAGATTGCCCAGGAAAAATTTAAAGAGATGGCGAGGTTTTTTGCCGTATCGTGTGGATGCTTTGGAATTCCAGTTGCAGCTTAGAGAAGAATGGGATGATTAATAAATATCTTCTCTATACCAATATCTGATTTAATACTTCAATGATGAGCCGGAAGTTCAGTCTATATTTGCTGCCACACTGCAATTGTACTATCCTTACTGCCGCTAATCAGAGTACGCCCGTCGGGACTGAAAACTACTGATGTAACTGCTGCGGAATGTACGCGATCCTTAAAAATATCTTTCTTACTTTGGAAATCCCAAATCTGGATATTACCGCCGTAGTCTCCAGTTGCAAACAAATTCCCATCAGAGCTAAAAACTACTGATGTAATTTCATAATCGAATTTCAAAACATTAGAATTATCGCCTGTTTTTACATTCCAAAACTTGATTGTGTGGTCATCACTTGCACTAATAAGCGTTTTACCGTCTGGACTAAAAGCTAATGAATTAACAGGCAGCGAATGTTCTTGAATAAGTCTAACTCGTTTGTGAGTTCCTAAATCCCAGAGGCTAACTTCTCCCTTGCTGTTCCCACTAGCAAGAAGCCAATTATTCAAATCAACAGCCAGACATTTTACCTCCCCAGCATGGCTTGACAGTGTGCCAATTTCTAGCCCTTCCGATCGGGCATCTAACAACTTAATCCTACCATCAGCACTCCCAATAATCACTGTTTTACTATCGGGGGTAAAGGCTACTGATGTAACTCTATGAGTATTACCCCTTCCTAAGCTTCCGATATCTTTAGGTTCCTTTGCATCCAAGTGCCACACTTTGACTTGATTTTGATGTAGGCCCTCAATCATAGCAGTTGTAAGGAAATGCCCTGTGGGGTCGATCGCGATCGGAGTTGGATAGCCTCCTGTCAGCCCCCTTAAATTTGACAAGAAATAGAGTTCTTGTTTGTCCTGCACGCTCCAAACAACAATCTTGCGATCGTCATATCGAATAGCAATATTTTTTCCCTCTAAAAAAATTGCAATAGAGTGAATTGCACCTTCAAAACGTTGTGGTTCTGGATACAGGCGCTGCCACTTAGTAGCTGCAACCTTATTACCTGCGACGTAAGGCTTAAGTCTGATATATTTTAAACCCGTTTCTTCTCCTTGGCTCTGCAATGTAAAAGAGTCTGAAGCAACAGCAGAAACCGAATCTTCAGTCTCCCAAAACTTACGATAATCTCCTAAAACCCGCTTGTGAGCTTCTTCAAGATTGTTCGCACTCGTCACAATATTTGGCACTATTCCTTTTATAGCGATGCCTTCTATTAAATAAATTTCTCTACCAAAAAGGTCTTTGAGAACGCCGTTACCTGAGATGCCAGTATCTTCTGCTATTGCCTCTATTACTCGGAAAATTAAAGTTATATCTCCGACTTGAGAGTTATGAATTTCTCGGTAGAATGCTGTTCCTTTTTCCGTCAATTCTCCTTCTGTTACTCTAGCAAGTAAACCAGCTATACCAGCCTCACACATAAAATTTGGGGCGACCACTGTTAGGTAGTCAAGAGACTGATTACAACCAACCAAAAAACTCCAAGCTGTAGTATCTTTCATGGCAATCTTAAATCTGATGCTGGAAACTTGCGATCGAGGTCATTTTGAACATATAAGAAACAATTAAGAGCGTAGTCGAAGGCCGTTTCTTCATTCTTTACTTTCTTGAATAATTCTTCTCGTTCCTGACGTAACTCTTCGGCTCTTCTATCTGCTGCTTCTTGCTTTTGTTTTGCTGGTGCTTCCGCATATTCACTAGCAAATTCAACCATCTTTAGGACTACATCTTGCAAGGGTTTATATTTTCTAGGTATAGGTAGGGAGTCCCATAGAATAGGTAAGATGTCTTGCCCTGCTTTCAGCACACCGCCAACAACTTGACCTACTTGCTCCCACCATTGTAGATTTGCTTTAACTTCTATTGGACGGTTAGCTTGTTCTCTCATTTTGTCTATGGCCTCTTTGCAATCAGCTTGAATTATATCAGGCAAGACGCAGGCTAAAGGAATTTCCACTTGAAATGGTTTAGGTAATACGCTAAGATTTTTTGTCATGTTGCCATCTGGTTGCAGATTGGCAAAATCTTTACCGACAGCACTAACAGGAATTAATCGAACTGGTTTTCCAGCCTTGTTATAAGTAGAGACTAAATTTTTAAAATGTTGAATTTTTAGCAAACAATCCCGTATCTGTTCGAGGGTGTATTTCTTTTCTACAATATCCCACTTGCTGATTATAAAATGGATCGGTTTGCTAGTTTTTTGCATGATGCTGAGAATTCTAGGTAGCTCGTTGACTGCCCACTTTTGACCTATTGTTTCATTTTGCATCAGCGCACAAAGTCTTTGACCATCCAGCAAGCCAAGTAAAGCATCTGCTTTCTGGACTTGCTCATTGAATTTAGGATCGTCTGTCTGGTCAGTTAACAAACCACCTGCATAATCTAAATAGGTGAACTTGCAAGCCGGATAGATAGGCAGATCCTTCGTTTGTACGCGACAAGTGAAAGTCCATTCTGATACTTCGCTGCGTCGTGTTCCAAGCGGCCACTTTTCTTCAAAAGCTATTTGTGTATAAATATCGTGTAATCGTTTGCTTTTCTCTACACTGTCAACCTCCAGAAAAAAGCCTCCTTCTTCCTGCGTACATAACTGATTATACATACTGGCTAAAAATACCGTTTTGCCTGAGCCGCGTGGCCCTAGCATGATGACTGTATAAGTATTCATACTTGACCAATTAGAGGAATAATGAAGAATTATTAAGTATGTGTATATATTGTCTCGCAAAAGCTAACTCTTGTATGTCGGAAATGTCGGGACTTTTCCCAGACAACCCGATCGGAAATGTCGGAATCTTGTCGGAAATGTCGGAAAGTCGGATATAATACGACAAACCGCAGCACACGACTGACCTATGGACATCGCAGAAGTCTTAAAACTCGCGGACGAGCTCATCTTCGCGAAGACGGGAGAACATATAGACTATCTGCAAAAAGCTATCCTTGAAGGAACCTTACAAGGTCGGACATACCCAGAAATTGCTGAAGCGACTCATTCCAGTGAAGGTCATACCAGGGATATCGGTTCAAAATTATGGCAAATACTTTCAGAGGGATTCGGAGAAGAGATTACTAAAAGAAATTTTCGAGCGATATTAAAGAAGGGTAAATTTTGCAATTTTTCACCAGCTATCGGTAGAGATAATGTAACAGTTAATAATAACCTCAATATTTGTCAAGAAAGGACAAGAAGTCCAACAGAAGCCCAAAACCCCCAACCAACTCCCAAACAACTCCAAATAGACTTAGGTGACGCACCGGAAATATTCACCTTTTTCGATCGCACTTCTGAACTCTCCACCCTCGAAAACTGGATAACACAGGAACGCACACGCCTCATCGCACTCCTCGGAATCAGCGGCATCGGCAAAACAACCCTCTCCCTAAGCCTGATCGATCGCATCAAAACCCAATTCGATTACGTCATCTATCGCAGCCTCCGCTTTTCCCCCACCCTCGATGCAACCCTCACCAACCTGCTGCAAATCTTTTCCCAACAATCAGAAATTCCCCAAAGCATCGAAACCAAAATTGCCCAAATCCTCGATTACCTGCGAAAAAACCGCTGTCTGATTGTCCTCGATGACGTACAGATGCTTTTCGGCAGCGGGCAACTAGCGGGACAATATAAAACTGGATATGAAGATTATCAGTTATTTTTTAAACTAATTGCCGAAGTCTGTCATCAAAGTAGTTTGATATTGAATAGTTGGGAAAAACCCAGAGAAATTGCCAGATTATCAAAAGATCATCATCCCGTGCGATGTTTTGTATTGGGAAGTTTGGGAGAAGCTGCTAAAGAGATTTTGAACTCACAAAAGTTATCCGATGAGGAAACATGGTCAACTTTGATTGACATTTATCAAGGCAATCCTCTGTGGTTGGAGTTCACTGCAACCCTGATTCAAGAGTTGTTTGGGGGGAGAGTTTCTGAGTTTTTGCACTGCGAGATGCCGATTTTAGATGAAGGGTTGCAATCTCAGTTATCTCAACCTTTTGGGCGTTTGACTCCGGCAGAGTTGGCACTGATGACTCACCTGGCTAATCAACCTGAACCCGTGGCTGTGTCGCAATTTTTAAACAAAATACCATTTTCGCCGTCAGAAATAGTCAATGCAGTGCGCTCTCTTGGAAATCGGTTTTTATTGGATACGCAGGAACAGGAACAGATAACTTTGTTTAGTTTGAATCCTGTGCTGAAACAGTATGTGAAAACTCAGTATTCTTAGTCCGCGCACCATCCGGGCTTTGTTGATGTAGTTGCGGTTTCAACCGTCGTCTTTATTTTACCAGACAGGGTTATTCGTGGGGAGTAGGGGACGAGGGCGGGTTTATTTAATCTGTCTGCAATCTTTCAGGCTATTGGCGAACCCGCCCCTACAGGTTATTAAAAATGGTGCAAGATGTCGAGGTAACAAACCCGGATTTAATTTACAGCATATTCCATATATGTGTAGTACAGAGAAACCGGGTTTCTTGAACAGAATCAGTTTAAAGGCTAGAACTGTAAAGAAACCCGGTTTCTGAGGTGTACTTCACAAACCTGGAATATGCTGTAAGTGCGATCGCGCCCACTCCCGAAACTCTCTAATTCTCGCATTCTCTCCCTTTTCTGAGTCGAGGTTCATAAACTGTGCCAGTTCTTTGACAGGAAAGGAGGCAAATGCCAAACTGGTTTCCGACTCGACATAACCCGTATCATTTAAAATGTTAATTATTAGTTTCCCCTTCTTCCAAATCCAAACCTCCGGCACTTTAAGTTCCGCATAAACCGCCATTTTATTGATAGATGAGCTAGTCAAATCAATTTCCACAGCTAAGTCTGGCGGCGGGTCATTTTTGAGATCGATAGTTAACTTTCCCCGCATTAAAGCTTCATTTTGAATATAAAAACATTCATCAGCTTCGTTACCAGCTTTTTTGGGTTCCGAACGCCAAGTAGATGATTTTAATCCGATAATTTCAATCCCAATTTCCTCAGACAGCGCTACAATTAGCCGACAGAGAGTCCAGCTATACCTCTCATGTTCTGGTGAAGGTACCATGAGTTCTAAAGTTCCCTGATAGTAAGTCATGCGCGGCGTTGAACGTTCCGCAAATATTTCTAATAACTGTTCGTAGGTTTCCCAACTGATATCATGTAAAATCAGGTGAGAACCTGCAAGCTCTTCTTTACTGTACGCCTGGGTTTGAACCATTGCAAATACTCCACGAGAACTTTAACTCTATTTTACTCTCTTAAACATTGGACAGGTGCGATTCCCTGCGGGATAGCTTCGCACGCGCGTACATTACCAGATTGATTCAAGATTCAAAATAAATCCGGGGAGAACATCTTCACCTGATACAGTGGCTGGAGATTCTAACACTTCAACTTCTCGATCCTGACGATAAATCTCTACTTGCCGTGATTTGCGATTAATCAACCAACCTAAAACAGCACCGTTATCTCGATATTCTTTCATCTTATCCTGAGTGTCTTTCAAACTATCGCTGGGAGACATTAACTCAACCACAAAATCAGGACAAATGGGGGGAAATTTCTTTTGTTGTTCGGAAGTTAGTGCATCCCAGCGTTCTAATTTTACCCAAGAAGCATCAGGCGCTCTATTTGCATTATTAGGAAGTTTGAACCCTGTTGAAGAATCAAAAACTTTACCCAGTTTACTCTGCTGATTCCAAATCCAAATCTGTGCTGTTAATCCTGCATTGCTGCTTCCAGTTTCCCCTCCTGCTGGTGACATGATAATTAATTCTCCTTGCGCTGTGCGTTCCAATCTAATATTTTCATTCTCCTGACAGAGTTGAAAAAATTGCTCGTCTGTCAGCTTAATAATTGGGTTTAGATTGAGGGTGAGGGTAGTCATAGCGGTATTTTATCGCGGGCTAAATGACCTTTATTGGGGATTGTAGCATATTGACTGAGTTGCGAGGGCGATCGCAATCCTAAGCTAATTAAGTGTTAATTGCTTGCTCTGCCGCCTTAATTAAAACCTCATCCATCCAATTGTTAATACTTTTGCCAGCCTTCTTTGCTGCAATAAAGATTTTGCGGTGATGTTCGGGAGTAGTGCGGAAGGGAAGTTTACCTGAAAATGGTTTATCAGGTTCCTGTCCTAATTCTTTGCAAAAGTCTAGATAATCATCGATCGAATTTTGGAATTCTTGGCGAGCTTCTTCAATAGTTTGTGCTTTAAAAGTCACTACGTCATTAATATCGAGGACTCGTCCGAAAAGAATTTCGGCTGCTAAATCTACTTCAATGTTAGCACTGTAACCTTTGTAAGTCATCATGGTTGTAATACTTCTTCCTTTTAACAAAACTATAAATAATCATTCCTAATCACTGACATATTCGATACTCCAATCGTCTTCTGAGATCCCAACTGCTTCTAGAAAACGACGACAAAATTTTCTATGATCCTTCGCAGGTTTGTGTAAATTAACCCAATATCCATTTGTTAACTTCTGCCATTCATTTCCATCACTATTTTTATCCGGGCGATTCTCTTGGAAATGAGGTTTAAGTAAATTTCTAGCCTTTTCAAAGCGATCCGATCTATTTTTAATCACCCACTCACAGCATTGAATTGTAACTTGTCGCCAGGTTTGCTTAGGAAGTGGAATTTCGTCACCACAGATTTTAATCAACTTTGGCTTACCGGATGTGCGAGTAGGAAATACTTCATGTTCTCCAAGAGATGGCCAAATTTCGATAAACTTAATGCTGAGAAAATTAGCTCGTTCGAGAATAGCTTTTTCATCCCATCGGTTAATACTTTGAGAAAAATAGTCACTATTAATTCGCAAAGCGTGTTCAGCCAGTTTTTGCTTTTTCACCAGAAATGATGAATTAGAAAGTTGTGAATTCCACTCAGGAGTAACTAAAGTTAAATTCCCCAAGGTATGTAAATAATCTCGGTAGATTTGTTGAAATTCACCTCCAAGTTCATTCTCCCAATCTTCGCTTGACGTTTGTGGCAAAATATGCTCAATAGTTGATTTTTGATCAAGGACAGTAAACCCACCTTTTCCCTTAGACAAGTGGCGATTAATTGTTTCTATAACAAGACATATTTTGTGAGTGTTTTTCTCATAAAGTTGACGGCTTTTAATTGATTGTCTAACATCATTATCATTAGGATATTGCTTGGCAATCAAAACTTTTTGCAAAGCTTCTGGCAAAGTGATTTCTTCATCTTCATTTTTCATTGCTTCTACATCTTTCCAAATGGAGGGGAACATTTTATTAAGATAGTTTGTTTGTTTTCCACAAATATACCGACGAACCAAATAATTTTCTAGTGATTTTAAGCATTCGATAAACTCCTCACGATCAATCTTTTGAGATTTATACTCATTATAGAGCGTTAATAAAAACGGATAAGCAGTAGAAAGGTCGAAAGTATTGAGGCGCAATAATACTATTTTAATATTTTCGTTGTCTTCATTGTCAGGTCGCAGTAGTTTGTCATAATATTCAGCAAATTTTAGGAGATTAGCAATTTCTAGGACAAATGCTTGGTCATCTAATTTTTTACAATAATCACGAAATCGTGCATAAATATGGGATTCGGCACAAAGATTTCTCGTTTCCATTGCTAAATAATGCCGAAGAAAAGCCGTTAATTCACCCATCCCTGATTTCCCAACTATTCGTTTTTCTTGCAATAATCCCTCAATTTTTTCCCAATATTTAGTAAAAGCATTTTCTTGCTGAGATGTTGGTAACATCATCGCCATATAGTTGCGGACTAAATCGGCCTGAGTTAACGGTTTGCCTTTGGCATTCAGACTTTCAAAAATATGATAAGGATTTTCATCTTTATTAAGTTCTATGAAAACAAGTTGAAAACAGTTCTGTAATACTGTAAAAAACTTACCAATATCTAGTTCACCTTCTTTAACTTTAGATTCGATTTCGGGAAGAAAATAATTATAAGCTTTAGGTATGCCAGATTCAGTAAATTGCTTATAATTTTCTTCTAAAATAATCGCTTGATAAGCTTGGCGATCGCCATATTTATTGGTTGGTAAAAGTTTAAAATAAACATCACCTTCGCCTTCTTCATCTGAATTGACTACAAATTTATTGATTTTCTTAGCAAGCTTTTGATCGGTGGGCTTGATAATATCCCGCAAAACAAGAAATAGTAAGGATAAGGTGGTCAAACGTTGCTGGCCATCAACCAAGTTAAAAGCTGTCATTATGCCGCGTGTTCCATCATTGATGACTACCAGAGATCCTATAAAATGTTCTGGTTCTTTTTCGGGATCGTATTCATCATAAATTGCGATCGCATCCTTTAATAACACTTCCCATTCAGTTTTTTCCCAACTATATTGGCGTTGAAAGTGGGGCATAACATAATGAATTTCACCACCGGAACTGAAAACTTTGGCAATTTTCCAACTATCTGCTTTCATTGCCAATCACTCCAAATATATCTAAAGATTTGTTCGTCACTTAAGCCACAGGTATCGCTACCAAGTGGAATATTCTAATCATAGTCAAGAGGCAGGCCCAGAGGCCTGCCCCAAACAATCCTATTCTACCCCCTCAATCCGGTCTTCCACCTCCTGATACAACTCACGCAGACGATCCAAATTGTTCTCCGAAGTCTCCCAATAACCCCGGCCATTCACCTCAAGCAAAGTGCTGACAATCTTGCGGAACGAATGAGGATTTAAGTTAAGCAAACGCTTCTGCATCTCCTCATCTTGGATAAACGTAGTGTTGACATCCTCATACACCCAATTATCCACAGCGCCCGCCGTCGCACTCCATCCAGTTGTATTAACCAGACGCTTAGAAATCTCCCGCACACCTTCATAGCCGTGCGACAACATCCCCTCGTACCATTTCGGATTCAGCAGCTTAGTCCGCGAATCTAAACGCACGGTTTCTGATAGCGTCCGCACCTGCGCGTTGGCTGTGGTGGTATCAGCAACAAAGGAAGCCGGTTTCTTCCCATCTGCGCGCAAACTGCCGATCAATTTAGTCGGATCAGAGTCGAAATAGTGCGAAACGTCGGTTAGGGAAATCTCGGCAGAATCCAAGTTTTGGAAGGTGACATCAGCAGTTTTCAAAGATGATTCAAAAATCTGCCGGTCTTGTTCCATTGTTCCGGGATTGTCGGAAGAAAAGGCGAAGGATTTGCGAGTTAAGTACATTTCCTGCAACTCGGCTTCGCTTTCCCAAGTGCTGTTTTCCACCGCCAAGTTGACGTTAGATGAATAGGAACCAGAGGCATTGGAAAATACGCGGGTTGCTGCTTGTCGCAGGTTGATTCCCATTTCTTCCGCTTGCTTCAGGGCGTGTTTGCGGACGAAGTTCATCTCTAACGGTTCGTCGGCTTCCGCTGCCATTTTCACGGCTTTATCTAACAAATTCATTTGGTTGATGAACAAGTCGCGGAATACGCCCGAACAGTTAATTACTACGTCGATCCGAGGGCGTCCCAACTCTTCTAAAGAAAGCAATTCGAGTTTGTTTACCCGGCCCAAAGCGTCGGGAACTGGCTTCACTCCCACCATCCACATTACTTGGGCGAGGGATTCGCCGTAAGTCTTGATGTTGTCGGTTCCCCACAACACAACGGCGATCGTTTCTGGGTAATTTCCGCCGTTATCAACGCGCTGTCTTTCTAACAGCCGATCGACTACAACCTTAGCAGACTTAATCGCCCCTGTGGTGGGGATTGACTGCGGGTCCAAAGCGTGCATATTCTTCCCAGTCGGCAAAACATCCGGGTTGCGAATCGGATCGCCGCCTGGGCCAGGGATAATGTATTCGCCTTCTAGGGCGCGCAATAATGCGCCCAATTCGTTATCGGCGCAAACTTGTTCCAAGCAGAATTCTAGATACTCAAACAGCGGTTTAATCAGTTCTGGATCGACCTTTTTGTAACCCGCTGCGTGCAAGGCTTCAATCCAAGGTGTTTTCTTGCCCATGTTGAAGAAATTCAACTTGGAAACCAGGGAAACTCGACCCTCAGCATCAGTTTGTTCCTTCACCAAAGCGCCAACAGCATCCCGACAGGCTAAGGTGATGTTTTGTAACAATTCAACATCTGCTAAAATGCCTTTGTCGTTGTTCGTGTATATCTCGTCAATATTGCGATCGAGACTTTGAGCAATAATCCGCGACAAACTGATTAATCCGTCTTCTTCCCGGTCTAAATTGGCAATGTTAACCAAAGTTGCGATCGCCTCTTCAGCAGTCGGCGGCTTACCGATCACGTGCAAACCGCAAGGTAACAACCGCGACTCAATCTCCATCAACTTGCGGTAAACCAAGCCAACTAAATTATCCCGTTCCTCGGCAGTCATATCCGCAGCAACCCCTCGTTCTTGTTCGGGAGGTAACGCGATATCCTTATCCAAATTCACCAAACGGCATTTTTCGACGATCGCATCCACAATCGGCACACCGCGCCCAGTCTCTTTCAAAGTTTGATAAGAAGCAATTAACTCGCTGAGTTCCTGCAAACCTTTGTACAACCCAGCATTTTCAGCCGGAGGAGTCAGATAACTGATTGTTTCAGCATAACTGCGGCGCTTAGCAATTGTTGCCTCACTCGGATTATTAGCAGCGTAATAATAGAGGTTAGGAATCTTGCCGATCAAACTGTCAGGATAACAATCGACAGACATTCCCATCTGCTTACCGGGCATGAATTCTAGCGAACCATGAGTGCCAAAGTGCAGCACCGCATCCGCACCCCAAATGCGCTCCAAATATGTATAGTAAGCAGCAAAACCGTGGTGCGGGCTAGCAGAACGAGAGAATAACAACCGCATCGGATCGCCTTCGTATCCAAAAGTAGGTTGCACTCCGATAAACACATTGCCAAAATGTTTGCCAAAAATCAGCAAATTTTGTCCGTCGCTGTTCAAATGTCCCGGAGGCGGCCCCCAATTTTCTTGCAACCGTTCCGAGTAAGGAGTGAATTCTTCGTATTCAGCTACGGACATCCGGTAAGCAATATTTAATTCGGGACTTTGGTATTGGGCTGTTGCGTCATGGATGACTTCTTGCATCAGTTTTTCGGCGGAATCCGGCAATTCTGGCAAGTCGTAACCATTACCTTTTAAGGCTTTCAATACTTCGTAAATCGAGCCGAAAACGTCCAAGTAAGCTGCTGTTCCGACGTTGCCTTTATCTGGAGGAAAACTGAAAACTGTGATCGCAACTTTCTTATCTAATTTTGGTTTGCGGCGCAGCATTGCCCATTTCATGGCGCGCTGGGAAATGGCTTCAATTCGATCTTGCAGGGCGATCGCCTTGCCAGTTGCGCCATCGCGTCCCGACACAATAATCGGTTCGATCGCACCATCCAACTCAGGAATCGCAACTTGCAAAGCAACTTGAATCGGGTGCAAGCCTAAATCGCTATCTTCCCATTCTTCCGTCGTTTGGAAAACCAGCGGCAAAGCCACCATGTAAGGGCAATTTAATTTTTTCAAAGATTCGATCGCCTTCGGGTGATCTTGTTTCGCCGGGCCGCCCACCAAAGCAAAACCAGTCAGAGAAACCACCGCATCAACAATCGGCAGAGGTGTCACACCTTTTGCCCCGACTTCCAAGAAAAAAGTTTCCACAGGTTTCGAGAAGTCCAAACCGCCGGCAAAAATCGGCACCACCCGCGCCCCCATTGCCTCCAATTCCTGCACCATTGCTACATAGTGCGCGTCATCTCCCGTGACTAAGTGAGTGCGTTGCAACACTAAACCAATGCAGGGTGCGAGGGGATCTTTGAGATCCGCAGAAATATCTGTACGGGCATTAAACCAAGTCAGATATGCTTTTACATCTTCAAACATCGACGATGCCAAAGGATGCCAAATTCCCATGTCTGGGTAGACAACAGGTTCTTGGAAAGTCGGCTGTGACTGGCCTTTGAAGACATATTTATGTGACAGCATCAGCAGGAAGTTTTCCAAGTTTTCTTGGGAACCTCCCAGCCAATACTGGAAACTCAGCATGAAGTTGCGGGCATCTTGGGCTTTGTCGATGGGCAAATATTTCAGCACTTTCGGCAAAGTTTGCAGCAGTTTCAGCATTCCGTCTTGGAAGGAACTCCCGGATTTTTCCTTCCGTTTTTTCATGAATTCGCCGATCGCACTTTTGCTTTGTCCCAACTGTGCCATCGAGAAACTGCCCATTTTATTGAGTCGCATCACCCCTGGCATCGACGGGAAGACGACGGCGACATCCAAGCTGTCGCGCAGCGGTTCCACCGCCGCTACAACTTTTTCTGCCAAATCTTCGATGAAAATTAGAGAAGCAATAAATACATTGGCATCCGCCACATCCCGCTTGAAGGCCTCGTAATTTTCCGGGCTGCGGAGTTCCTCGATCAGGTAGCCGCTGATTTCTATTGCCAAATTCGGATTTTTCTGGTTTATCGATCGAACCGCTGCCGACAGGGCGCTTTGATACTGCGGTTCCAGTACGACATAGACCACCTTCATGAGCGATCGCCCCTGCAAGTTTTCCGGCACGACGTGGCGAATGGTGGGCTTGACGTGAGTGAACATCCGGTTAGGCTCCTTTAAGATGCTGTTTTCGGGAATCGGGAATTTTTTTATCCCATAAGCATTTTTACCAGAAAACGCTTGCCATTAGGCGATTTGAGCCTGCACATGACACAATTCGACAAATTTAGGTCAAATTTTCGTTACATTTTTTTATAAATTCCTTGAGCAAATACTCCAATTTTTATTTACAAAAGTTTACTTGACTTTATTGTGATTATATGTATACGATTAATTATTAGGATAAAAATAATTTAAAATTAACAAAAAATTGAGAAAAAAATCCTGAAAAAAGTTCCCACTTTTGTAGAAGTGATCACACTTGCGATAGAGCAATTAACTGAGGGGAAAAAGGTATAATTTTTGAAGGCATAATGTAGCCTTCGGATAATTGCTGAGTCACAAAAAGTGATATTATACCAGGAACTTAAAACCATTTTATAACGTCCGTTTGGTGTAAATTCCTGATCGGCGCTCCAGTTCATCGAAAACTAATGAATATTCACGATCAAACTCATCAAAACTTTAGGGGGAAAACATGGCTAACTACGCAATTTTCGACGAACAATTCTACCTGGCTTCATATCCTTGGGTCAAACCAGCCATTGACGCCGGAGTCATCTCATCTGGGAGAGAACACTTTGAAAAATTTGGTCAAGCCGGCGGTCTAACCAAAGTATCGCGTTATTTTGACGAAAATGCTTACCTTGCTGGGAATCAAGACCTCGCAGCCTTTGTCCGCACAGTCAACCCAAACGCACCTTTTGCTACAGGCCTCGATCACTTTATCCAGTTCGGTTACGATGAAGGACAGCGCCGCGCCCAAGTATCACCCGAATACAACGAAAGCTTTTATTTAACAAACAACTCTGAACTCCAACCGTTCGTTCAAAACGGAACTTTCAAATCAGGCTTCGACCATTTCATTCAATTCGGGGCAAAAGAAGGTCGGTTTGGGACTTCATTTTTTGAACCGGAATACTTAAAAGAAAACCCCGACATCGTGCCGTTTGTCAACTCTGGAAACTTGAAAACAGGGCGCGAACACTTTTTCAATTTTGGACAATTTGAGCCTGCCCGCGACGCGACTTTTGTCGGCACCCGTACCAACGATGTTTTAACTGGTGTGGGCGTGGGCGATGTCGAACTTGTGGGAGTGGAAGTAGGTATTGATCCCCAAGGCAATCGGCAGTATGAAAGCTTTGGCACAAATGAATTCGATGTCCTGATTGGTGGTCCGGGAGCTGATAGATTCGTACTCGGAGTTCCTGCTACAGCCGGGAATGTCACCCCGACACCGCTGTATTTGGGTAACGGTCAAGCTACCATTCGCAACTTCGACATAGAAAGCGATTTTATCCAACTGCAAGGAACTTCTTTAAACGGCTACAGCCTGACTCCGGTTGGTAGCAATTTGTCAATCCAGCGTTTTGGAGACGTGCTAGGCGTGATTGAAGGAGGAGCAAGCTTGGGTTTAAGCTTCCAAGAATCTAACGGTAATGGTACTTTCTTGATTGGATAGTCATTGGTCACTGGTCATTAGTCATTGGTCATTAGTCATTAGCTCAGGCTGATGATTAATGATTTTTTATTGGTGGTGGGCGATGGTTTTATAAAAAAGTACGATCGCACTTTACTTTAAACAGCCAACTATGAATTACGATATCTTCGACGAACAATACTACCTTTCGCAATATCCGTGGCTGAAACCAGCCATTGATGCAGGCATCATCAAATCTGGAAGAGAACACTTTGAAAAATTTGGTCAAGCCGCCGGCCTCACCAAAATATCGCGGTATTTTGACGAAGAAACTTACCTTGAGGGAAATCCAGAGCTTAAACCCTTTGTCCGCACTCCTAACAATCCAAATGCGCCTTTTGCTACAGGCTTAGATCACTTTATCCAATACGGTTACGAAGAAGGTCGCACTCGCGTATCGCCTGAGTATGACGAAGCGTTTTATGTAGCAACTAACCGAGATTTGCAGCCGTTTATTCAGAATGGAACGTTTAAAAATGGCTACCAGCATTTCATTCAATTCGGGGTAAAAGACGGTCGGTTGCCTACTTCTTTCTTTGAACCACAATTCTTCAATAACGAGGCCGCTGGGCTGATCATATCTGGAACCTTGAAAACCCCTCGCGAATACTATTTCAAGGTTGGGCAATTCGATCCGACCGGTCGGCCGGTGACTTTTGTCGGAACTTCCGGCAATGACATCCTCACTGGTTTAGGGGTGGGGAAGGTCGAATTAATTGGAGTTGAAGTAGAAGCCCCTAGGGGCCTTCGACGGTATGAAAGTGACGGCAGCAATGAATTCGATACTCTAATTGGCGGTAGCGGTCGCGATACATTCGTGCTCGGCGACTTGTCAGAGTTGCCACTAGGCACGATGGGGGGCTTGTCGAACCTCCAACAGTTCTACATCGGGCCGGGTTTTGCGACAATTCGGAACTTTACCCAAGGTCAGGATAATATTCAGCTAGTAAGGACTTCCTTAGAGGAATTATTGGTGTTTCCCATTAACAATAATCGAGATTTAGCTATTCAAACCAACGGCTTGCCCGTCGTTAAAAATGGAGTTACAGAAATTAGTAGCTTTGACACGCTGGCTGTTATTGAAGGTGGCGGAAATCTCAAGTTGAATCCATTACCAGACTCTAGTTTTTTTAGAGCTTTACTTGGGTAGAAATATCGAAGGTATTCAGGATTTGCCTGATTGCTGCTGGGGAGTGCGATCGCACTTTCCTATGCCAACAACTCGCATTCCGCGATCGCACTTTACTTTCTCCAATAAACAACGATGAATTACGACATCTTTATAGAGCTTAAATGAGATTTGACTGACACTTGGAAAAAATCACCCGATCAGGTAATTGTCTCAGTTTCAGATTATTGATAAATTGCATAAACAGCTCATTAAAGCCGCAGTGGGAAAACATGGCTAATTACGCAATTTTTGACGAAAAATACTACCTTGCTCAATATCCTTGGGTGAAACCAGCCATTGATGCAGGAGTTATCCAATCTGGAAAAGAACACTTTGAAAAATTCGGTCAAGCCGGGGGCTTAACTAAAGTATCGCGATATTTTGACGAAGCTACTTACCTTGCGGGCAACCCCGACATCGCTGCCTTAGTCCGCACCCCCAACAACCCAAATGCGCCTTTTGCGACCGGGCTAGACCACTTTATCCAGTTCGGTTACGAAGAAGGTCGCACTCGCGTATCCGCTGAGTATGACGAAGCGTTTTATGTAGCAAATAACCGACAGTTGCAGCCGTTTATTCAGAATGGAACTTTTAAAAATGGCTACCAGCATTTCATTGAATTCGGCATCAAAGACGGTCAGTTTGGGACTTCTTTATTGGAACCGGAATACTTACAAAAAAACCTCGACATTCTGCCGTTTGTAGAATCGGGAGCCTTGAAAACTGGTCGCGAACATTACGTCAATTTCGGCAAAAACGAGCCAAATCGGTCTGCTACTTTTGTCGGAACTTCCGGGAATGACATCCTGACTGGTTCCGGGATGGGGAAAGTTGAATTAATTGGAGTTGAAGTAGGTTTAGGTACAGGTAATGGCTTTGGTTCCGGTAGAAATTATGAAAGTGACGGCAACAATGAATTCGATACTCTCCTTGGCGGTAGTGGCCGCGATACATTTGTACTTGGTACACCTTTAGTAGGCAGTAAGGGGAACCCGGCCGGAATCGCACAGTTCTACATCGGGTCGGGTTTTGCTACTATTCGGAACTTTACCCAAGGTCAGGACAGCATCCAGCTAGCAGGGTATGATTTAGAGCAATTCTTGATTGTTCCGATCAACAATAATCGAGATTTAGCTATCCAAACGAACGGCTTTCCAACCGATTTTCAAAATGGAGTTACTCAAGTTAGTCGCTTTGACACGATCGCGGTTATTGAAGGTGGCGGAAATCTCAAGTTGAATCTATTACCAGAATCGCCTTTTGCAACACTTTTAATTGGATAGAATTATCGCACCTATTCGGGAGTGGCATTGGTGTGCTGTTGGTACGATCGCACTTTCAAAAAATGGGCGATCGCACTTGCCTATTCCGGCAACTCGCCGAAGCGATCGCGATATTGATCTACCAATTCTTCAGCCGTCAAATACCTACTACCTCGTTCGTCAAACCAGTACAAAACCTCCAACGGTGTTTCCCCATCGCTGTAACGACCTCGACCAATGCCTAAACCCACTTCCGGCATCCAGAAAGGTTCACCAATTTGCTGTTCGTACTCGCCATTTACCAAACGATAAACTTCAAACGGTTGATGTTGGTCTCGTCGCCAGTAGTAGGGATTGTAAATCACATAGTACAGCACGCCCAACCGGGCATAAATATCAATTTTTTTATCGTATTCACCGCCGTAAGTTTGAGAAACAATCTCTAGGGCAAAAATCGGGGGAATATTATTTTCTTCCCACAGGACGTAACTAAGGCGCAAAGTATCGCCTTTGAATCTTTCGACACCCAAACTCAAGAAGCCGTCAGGAACGATTGGAACCAGATGACTTACTCACGTCGTGTGATAAACTCCCATATCCACGGCAAAAAACCAGTCGTTCCGCTGCAGCCAGTGAAATTTGAGCAAGAATAACAGTAAGTTGGGAAGAAAGTTTTGATTTTCGTTATCCACAGGAGTATCATCCGAAGAAGGAAGTTCGGCGCTAGTTGGCAAACGCATTTCTCGATCGAACAGTACCATGATAGGAAAAGGGCAAATTTATTCATTAATTGTACCCTCCAGAAACCGGGTTTCTCGAATAAACCCGGTTTCTAAGTTTTTAATGCCGATCGCGCGCTAGCTTCAAAACCTCAACCGCATCTTTGTGACCCTCGGAAGACGCCCAAATTAAGGCAGTCCAAGTATTATTATCATACGCTTTAATATCAGCTCCTTTATCGATTAAAAATTCCACAACTTGAGTGCGCCCGCTACCTGCAGCACTCATCAAAGCCGTCAAACCAAAATTAGTTTTAGCGTTCACATCCGCCCCCGCCTCCAGCAAAAGCTGTACAATCTCCGTATGTCCGGCAGCAGCGGCACTCATTAACGGCGTCCACCCGTCATTATCCTGACTGTTGACATCCGCACCAACCGCCAGCAATTTTTTGACGATCGCCGAATTGCCAGCCTCAGCCGCAGTTGTCAAAGCCGTCGCACCTTCCTCATCTTTGGCATTGATATCTGCACGCTGTTCGATCGCACTTTCTACAGCGGCAACATCACCCGTCTTGACGGCATCAATTAAATTTGTCATAAATTCTCCCTTGCATCCTTTCAAATCTTAAATCCTATGGCAGTAGATATTTTAATCCTCTCCAACGGCCCCGGAGAATTGGCAACTTGGGTGCGTCCCGTGGTGCAAGCTTTGCGCCAGCAATTAGCAAACGCGGGCACTCAAGCGCGAATCTCTGTGGTGCTGTCCCCCTGTCCGCACGCCACCGGGAAAGAAGCACAAATCGCTTTTTCCTACCCAGAAGTTGACAGAGTGCAAGCACCGGAGCATTTTTTTCCATTCTTATTATCGGGCAAAACTGCTGGAAATTGGGATTGGTATGAAACAGGAGTTGTTTTGTTTTTAGGCGGCGATCAATTTTTTACGGTTGTTATTGGAAAAAGGCTAAAATATCGCACTGTTATTTATGCTGAATGGGACGCGCGCTGGTATCGCTGGATTGATAAATTTGCGGCGATGAAACCAGAAGTTTTTGCTAAAATTCCCCAAAATTATGCTAATAAATTTACAGTTGTTGGAGATTTGATCGCCGAAGTAGGGAACGAGAAATCGGGCAGGGCGGGCACGGGGGCAGCGCCCCTACGGAAAATAGAATTAATTGGATTGTTGCCCGGTTCTAAAGCGGCTAAATTAGCTTTAGGTGTACCGTTATGTTTGTCGATCGCCCAATCCATCCATCGCCTTCGCCCTCAAACTCGCTTTGTAATTCCCGTTGCTCCTACGATAGATGTGCAAACTCTAGCACGTTTTGCCGATCCGAAACAAAATCCTTGCCTGCATTTATTTGAGAACGCTAGCGCCGAACTTCATTTAACAGAAACGCCGTTTTTGCAGACAGAAAATAACTTGCAAGTAGAACTTTGGACGCAGACACCAGCCTACGATTTGCTATCAGAATGCAGCCTTTGTTTAACTACTGTGGGAGCGAATACTGCCGAATTGGGTTCGTTAGCCGTACCGATGATTGTTTTGATACCCACGCAGCAATTGGATGCGATGAAAGCTTGGGATGGTTTGCCCGGTTTGCTGGCTAATTTGCCGTTAGTCGGTTCAGTTTTTGCTACGGCGATTAATTGGCTAATCTGGCAATTGGGAAAGGGAAAGCTTTATGCTTGGCCGAATATTTGGGCACAGGAGGAGATTGTGCCGGAGTTAATTGGGAAGCTGGAACCGGAAGTAATTGCTCAATTGGCGATCGACTATTTGAGCCATCCTGATAAATTAGCACAAATGGGCGATCGTTTGCGTGCGGTTCGAGGAGAATCGGGGGCGGCGAAAAAAATTGCTGAATTGGTTTGTGAAGAAATTGAGGTGCAATAATCAATAAAACCTGGTAGGGGCAGGTTCACCAACTATCTCTGACTGTAATTCATAATCTAAATAAACCCGCCCCCACCCAACGGTAAATCTCAATCTGCATTATTCCCGTATTTTATAAATAAAATAGGAAATAATTTGATTTGTATCGTAGGGGCGGGTTCACCACAAATCTCTGACTGTAATTCACGATCTAAATAAACCCGCCCCCCCCAACTCAATCTGCATTATTCCCGTATTTTATAAATAAAGGTTGATACAGGCTATTAGTTGGGTGGGGGCGGGTTTTTGAGATTGTCGGTTTTTGGCAATTATTGTTGGTGAACCCGCCCCTACAGGAACTTAACCTCGATTTCAATTTAACTTCACTGACTGACAGAGCCTTTCCCGAAAAACTTAGGCGGTGCTGCCATAGTGTAAACTTCGGTTTCAGCGGCGATTACCTGCCGTAAGTGACCGGGAACTTGCATCAACCCCAACAGTGTAATTCCGTCGAACATCCGCAACCCGCCGGTGGTTTTCTCGGCGAGTAATTTGTCAGTAACTTCTGGATCTGGTCGCGTATTTATTTCTTGATTAGAAGCTACGGCAAAACCCCAAGGAGCTCCATAAGTAGAAATAAAGCTGGTGCAGGATTGAACGTTGGAGAAAACAGATTTCAGGGTATTTACAATGCGAGCGTGCATTTTCATTTCTGCCGGAGAAACGGGGCCCGCTTGCACTACGAAATATCCGTTAGGTGACATTACGCTGCGAACTTTCTCAAAATACTCTTTGGTAAACAACTGGAAAGATGGGCCTTCTTCAATGGGATCGGACAAGTCAGAAATGACAATATCCCAATCATTGTCAGTTTTATCTAAATAGTCCAAAGCATCGCCGATTACTACTTCGCAGCGGGGGTCATCAAAGGCGTTTTGGTGCATTTCGGGCAGGTGTTCGCGGCAAGCTTCTACTACTTCGCCGTCAATGTCGATCATCACGACTTTTTCAACTGTTTTCCAGCGCAGCACTTCTCTAATTGTAGCTCCTTCTCCGCCGCCGAGAACTAGGACTTTTTTGGGTGAACCGTGACAAATCATGGCTGGGTGTACCAGGGGTTCGTGGTACAGAAACTCGTCGCCAGTACAAGATTGCCATTTGCCGTCCAAAACTAAGCCTTTGCCGTAGGTACCGGTCTGAACCACGTACATTTCTTGATAGGCTGTTTTCTTGTAAGCGAGCACCGCGATGATGCCGTGAACGTAAATATCCCAGGGGGTAATGTACTCGCTCATCCAAAAGTCTGCACGAACTTCGCTACCTGACATCAATTACTCTCCAAATATAAACTGCTGTGTCGATGTTGTCACAAGTAGTAGTTCTTATCACACAATGGTGCGGGTGTGTGAGTACGATCGACACATTAAATTGAGATTTTTCAGCAATGGTATAGTGTGATTGCGTTCTGGGAACTCGGAAGCGCCTTGGTACTTGAGATTGCTTGTGGGCGATCGCCCACCCAGTCGAGATCACTTTTCCCGTCGCCCCCGGTCGAGATCGCTCACATTTAATATTTCCCCTTTGCATTGCCCACGGGTTTTGTACAAAGGTTGTCTGAACCGGGCAATTTTTCGCACTGGGCCCGCCTTGATAAGTTTGCGATCGGCCTGCTTATTTATCAATAATCGGATGAAAACCCCGCAAATGCGAGAGCGGAGAATAAAAGTAGCGATCGGTTTTAACCCGATTTTTTATTAATATGTTGACATTTTGAATGTATCTTAGATAAAATTTTTAAATCCACCCAAACCCATAAAATATTGATTTTTTTTGATAATAATGCAGAGTCTATGTGCGACGACTTTATAACTAAGTAAAGGTGACAACTAAATTCTCTAATAAAAACGCTCTTAATCTGTGGCAGTGTTTAAATCTTTTGTAAAAATAAAATTGTGTGGGGAGTAGGGTTTGGCGTTCCGCCCGCCCTGAATATACAATTTAAATGCGCTACAGCGTACACTATTTTTATTTTCAAAACAATAGCCTATGGAACCAACCGACTGGGAAAAAAGAATCAAAAAGCTGGAAAATGAAAATCTAATTTTGCGTAAACAACTAGAAAATTCGGAAACTGAACGCAGCCAATCAGAAGCCCTTAATAAAAAAAAAGAATCTTTGCTAAAAATACTAACTGAGGATTTTAGAGATTCCGAAAAAAAGTTAAAAGCAAGAATATCTACACTCGAAACAGCTCTGAATAACCAGCAAACCATGCAGCTCAAATTAATTGAAGCAGAAAAAATGTCGGCTTTAGGCATTTTGGTAGCTGGTATTGCCCACGAAATCAATAATCCCGTTAACTTCATCTACGGCAATATTACCTATGTCAATGACTACGCAGCCGACATTTTAAAATTGCTCGCAATGTACCAGGATCGTTATCCCGAAACAGATGCAGAGATTGAAGAATTTCTAGAAAAAATTGACATCGACTTTCTGCGCGAAGATTTGTTGAAAACTCTTTCGTCAATGAAACTTGGCTCCGAGCGCATCCGCGAGATTGTGTTGACTTTACGCAACTTTGCGCGGGTAGATGAAGCTGAAAAAAAACCAGTTAACATTCACGAAGGCATTGACAGCACTTTGTTGATATTGCAACATTTAACCAAAGAACAACCAGGTCATTCGGCTATAAAATTTATTAAAAGTTATGGAGATTTGCCCAAGGTGGAGTGTTATGCTGGGCAATTAAATCAGGTGTTTATGAACATCATTAATAATGCTGTTGATGCCCTGCGGGAGCGAGAACAAAAATCTTCACTAGACGAGCTCGAAGCTAACCCTGTCCAGATGACAATTACTACTTCTATTATTGCAGATAATTGGGCAAGAATTAGCATCAAAGATAATGGTCTGGGAATGAAGGAATCTGTAAAAGCGAAAATTTTCGATCCGTTTTTTACCACCAAACCAGTTGGGCACGGGACGGGTTTGGGATTGTCAATTAGCTATCAGATTGTTGTGGACAAACACGGCGGGAGGTTAGAGTGCATCTCCGCAATTGGAGAAGGGACTGAATTGGCGATCGAGATTCCGATCGCCAATTCCCGCAGCTAAGATCGATCGATCGAGCTAAACTGAGGGATAATGAAAACTCCCTTTGACCGCGGCTCCTCCTAGTTTGATGTGCAACCCTATGTCTACTGTCACTTTTGGTTTGTCAACCCCTATAGCGGCAGAAGCCGGGGCATCCTACGGCAGCAGCGAACCGCCCCAGCGCCCCACCGTGCAAGCAGAGTGGATCGAGGTATTGGTGGACTCTCCTTACAGGGTTGCGGGGGATTCGCCTGGGGAGGAAAATAAGTTATTTACCTATCGTTTACCTGCGGAACTTACCGTGCAACCAGGGGATATCTTGAGTGTACCCTTTGGCAGTCAACAGGTAGGTGCGATCGCGATTCGGTTCATTTCTCAACTGCCACGCGACTTAGATCCCACAAGGGTTAAAGATGTCGAAGATGTTGTCAGTGCGGGTTTTTTCCCACCGACTTACTGGGAATTGCTCGATCGCACTGCCACCTATTATTGCACACCTTTAATTCAAGTAATTAGAGCCTCACTGCCGCCCGGTTTGTTAAGCCGTTCCGTGCGCCGAATTCGCTTAATTAAGGACGCAATTTCTCCGAATGCCGAAACATTTCTCAATCCGGCAGCGAGTCAAATTTTGCAATTGCTGCAAGCTCAAAAAAACGGCGATTACACTTGGCAATACCTCCAGCGACAAGTTAAGGGAAGTTATCGAGGATTGAAAGATTTATTGAAACGCGGTTGGGTAGAAAGTTATTTAGAACCTCCCAATCCTCCCAAACCACAACTCAAACCGGCAGTGACATTAATTGCTAGTGCATTTGTCACAGATTTAACCAAGCGGCAACAAGAAGTATTGGAAGTTTTGCGACGCGGCGGCGGTGAAATGTGGCTGAACGATTTATTGAGAATTTGCAGCGCGAGTTCTTCTGTTGTCAAAAATTTGGAACAAAAAGGTAGCGTTGTAATTGACCAAAGGGAAGTGCTCAGGGGCGATCGCGGAATTTCTCAATTGCCCGATGCACCGAAGACTTTAACTCATTTTCAAGCTGAAGCTTTAGCGTTTATTAACTCTTTTTCGGGATTCCGTCAAGTGCTGCTGCACGGCGTTACAGGTTCCGGGAAAACCGAAGTGTATTTGCAGGCGATCGCCCCAATCTTAGCCAGCGGCAAATCCGCCCTCGTACTCGTTCCCGAAATCGGTTTGACACCGCAACTTACAGACAGATTCCGCGCCCGTTTTGGCGAGCAAATTTGCGTTTACCACAGCGCCCTATCCGACGGCGAACGTTACGATACATGGCGTCAGATGCTGACTGGAACCCCGCAAATTGTCATCGGCACGCGATCGGCCATTTTCGCACCTTTACCTCACCTCGGCTTAATTATCCTCGATGAAGAACACGACAGCAGCTTCAAACAAGACCAACCAGCCCCCTGCTACCACGCCCGCACCGTTGCCAAATGGCGCGCCGAATTAGAAAATTGTCCCTTAATTTTAGGTTCCGCAACGCCAGCTTTAGAGACTTTGGTGGGGACGCGCCGAGATTATTACTCGTTACCAAATATCCATTATTTATCATTGCCCGATCGCATTTATTCCCGCCCGATGCCGCCTGTGGAAATAGTCGATATGCGCCAAGAATTGCGGCAAGGAAACCGCTCAATTTTCAGCGCTTCCCTGCAAAACGCGCTCGAACAATTGCAAGCAAGACAACAGCAAGGTATTCTATTTATTCACAGAAGAGGACACAGTACCTTTGTCTCTTGTCGAAGTTGCGGCTATGTGATGGAATGCCCGAATTGCGATGTTTCCCTGTCTTATCACCACGTCGGCGAAGGAACAGCAGAAATATTGCGCTGTCACTACTGCAACCACACCGAACGACACCCCCAAAATTGCCCGGAATGCAGTTCTCCTTACTTCAAAAACTTTGGTAGTGGCACTCAGCGAGTCGAACAGGAATTAACGAGATTGTTTCCAGAATTGCGGGCAATTCGGTTTGACAGCGATACGACTAAAAATAAGGGCGACCACCGCAGATTGTTAACGCAATTTGCTAACGGGGAAGCTGACATTTTGTTGGGTACGCAAATGCTGACGAAAGGGTTAGATTTAGCGGGAGTAACATTGGTGGGAGTTGTGTCTGCTGATGGGTTGCTGAACTTATCAGATTATCGGGCCAGCGAACGAGCTTTTCAAACATTAACTCAAGTCGCGGGCCGTGCGGGCAGAGGCGACGATCCGGGGCGGGTAATTATTCAAACTTACACTCCCGAACACCGGGTTATTCAAGCAGTTAGGCGGCACGAATATGCGGGTTTTGTGGAAACAGAATTAGCCGAAAGAGCGGCGCTGAATTATCCACCTTCGGGGCGGCTTGTATTGTTGCGATTGAGCAGTGCAGATGCGGCGGAAGTTGCGGTGACGGCGGTACAATTGGCGTCTGTTTGTCAGGAGTATATTGAGCGATTGTCTGTACCGGGATGTGAGTTGTTGGGGCCTGCACCTGCGGCGATTATGCGGGTGGCAAATCGGTATCGGTGGCAGATTTTGCTGAAGTTGCCTTTGGATGAGTCGGTGGATTTGTCGGATTTGATCGGGTTGCGCGATCGCACGCCGCGTTCTGTTAGTTTAATTATTGATGTCGATCCGTTGAATTTTGGTTGAGGGTTATTGGTTGGGTGGGGGCTGGTTTGGGAGCATCTCATATTTGTAAAAATACTTCTTCTGGCTCCTTCCTTCTTCCTCTTTCCTTCTGCCTCCTGCCTCAAAACTCCTGCCTCAAAACTCCAATTTCTAGCGGAGGGCTGCAAAGGTGAGATGCTCCCGCTGGTTTTTGTATATTAGACTTCTCGATCGCCCAAACGGCATCTTAGCCACATTTCACACAAATTAAAAAAGGCGGCACCCAGATTTGAACTGGGGGTGGAGGTTTTGCAGACCTCTGCCTTACCACTTGGCTATGCCGCCGTCACGTCTGAAATTTGACGTTTTCTTATAGTACACCAAATCTCGAAAAATTTAACATACCTGTCAAAATTTTCGTGAAGCGCAGCTATCCCGTAGGGAATCGGCCTTTTTTCCATATCCCCAAAACCCATCCGAGGCTATTCTATAACTACATCGATCGCCCGCAACACCAGCCATGACACCAGTTTCTCCCCTACTCGTCGCCCAAATCACCGACACTCACTTGTTTGCAGAGATCGATCGAGAATGGAAAGGCCTCTCAACAACCCGCACCCTCCAAGCAGTTCTCGATCGCCTGCAACAGATACAGCCGCCGCCAGACTTACTGCTGCTGACAGGCGACTTATCCCAAGACGAAACACCCGAATCCTACCAGCGCCTCGTCTCCCTCATCGCCCCCCTCGGAATTCCCGCCTACTGGATACCTGGAAACCACGACAACATCCCTGTCATGGCAGAAATCTTAAATCAGTCGCCTCTTTCCCCAGAAAAATCATGGATGCTAGGAAACTGGCAATTTCTATTGCTTTCGAGTGTGGAAGCCGGATGCGACGGCGGGCGGCTTTCCCCAGAAAGCTTGAATTGGCTAGACTCTCAACTGCAACAAACGGGCGATCGACCTGTTATCATTGCCTTGCACCATCATCCTTTGCCGATCGACTGTGAAATCATGGATGGAATGATGCTGCACAATGCCGATGAATTTTTCGCAATTGTCGATCGATATCCTCAAATCAAAATCGTTCTTTGCGGCCACATTCACCAAGAATTTCAACAACAGCGGGGATCAGTTACCTACTTGGGGACACCCAGCACCTGCCTCCAACTTTTACCCAAAAGCCATCCGATTATAGTTGACAAAATCCCGCCGGGATTTAGATTGCTTGAATTGGCGATCGACGGTACTTGGAACACCAGAGTTGAGCGAGTTGCTGCCCAATCGCCACTAACTTAATATTTTTTAGTCTGCCTAAAATTATTAGTATCAAATTTACATTATCTTGTCAATACATCAACAGATAGATTTTTTTTACCAGCCCCATCTTTTATGATATTTATTAACCATAGATTGCAGACATACGTAAACTAGCGAGCTACGAACATAAATGTCGATCGCAATTTGACAAAACAGGAAAAACTAAATATATGTCTGAACTAAATGGCGTCATGATGCAGTATTTCCACTGGTACAGCCCCGACGATGGCAGCCTGTGGAATCAGCTAGCGAAATCTGCAAAAGATTTAGCCAAAATCGGCGTTACATCCCTTTGGTTGCCACCAGCCTATAAAGGAACTGGCGGCGGCATGGATGTGGGTTACGGCGTCTACGACTTATTCGATTTAGGCGAGTTCGACCAAAAAGGGTCGGTACGCACGAAATACGGCACAAAAGATGAGTATTTGGCCGCGATTAAAGCTGCACAAGATGCTGGAATTCGGATTTATGCCGATGTAGTCTTCAACCACAAATTAGGTGCCGATGCAGAAGAAGAAGCCGAAGCCACACCCTTCAATCCCGACAACCGGAATGACACCGTAGGCGAATATCAAAAAATCAAAGCTTGGACGCATTTTACTTTTCCCGGCCGCGATAAAAAATATTCCAGCATGGAGTGGCATTGGTGGCATTTTGACGCCATTGATTACAATGTTTACAACACAGAAACCCATGCCGTTTACCTGCTTAAAGGCAAAGAATTCGATCGAGGAGTAGACTTAGAAAAAGGCAACTTTGACTACCTCATGGGTTGCGATTTAGATATGGATCACCCAGAAGTCAGCGGGGAGTTAAAATACTGGGGTGAGTGGTATGTCGATACAACAAACGTTGACGGCTTTCGCTTTGATGCCGTCAAACACGTTAAAGCAGAATTTTTCCAAGAATGGTTGGAACACGTTCGTAACTATGTCAAACGCGACTTATTTGCAGTCGGCGAATATTGGTCTTACGAAGTGGAAGCTTTGCACTACTTCCTAGAAGCAACGGACGGTAAAGTCTCCTTATTTGACGCACCCCTCCACTACAACTTCCACGCTGCTAGCAAAGCCGGCAATAGCTACGATTTGCGAACAATTTTTGATAACACTCTCGTCCAACAGCAACCCGCCCTCGCCGTTACCTTGGTTGACAACCATGATTCCCAGCCCTTACAATCCCTAGAATCAGTTGTCGAGGCTTGGTTTAAACCCCTTGCCTACGCTTTAATTCTGCTGCGGCGCGAAGGATATCCGTGCATTTTTTACCCGGACTATTACGGCGCTAACTATAAAGATACAGCAAATGATGGCAATGAATACGAGATTTGGTTAGACAAACATCAGTTTATTCTCGATAAATTCTTGTTAGCGCGCCAAACCTATTCCTACGGCAATCAGTACGATTACTTCGACCACGCCAACACTATTGGCTGGACGCGACTCGGAGATGAAGAACATCCGGGTGGCATGGCTGTCGTACTCAGTAACGGAGGCGATGGCACTAAGTTTATGGAAGTCGGACAGCCGAATCGAACTTATATTGACATCACCGAACACATCCAAGAACCAATCACAACTAATGACGATGGTTGGGCTGATTTTCGGTGTAACGCCGGTTCTGTTTCGGTCTGGGTGCCACAGCCGTAAGAACTGCGTTAAAAACTGACCTACTCCTCTGCCTAAAGTAGGGTGTGCACTGCACACCTTACCGCTATAATTAGTAAATTAAACCACTTTTTACTTTCATGATTTTGCTCACCAAAACTTTTTTGTAGTTAGGAGTTTAGTCCTCTATCGACTATTATCTTTATGCTATGCGATCGCGCAAAAAAAAATATTTATATAAAGAATTATGAAGCTTTCAGAAAAAGTTGCCGTTATTACCGGCGGTGGGTCGGGAATTGGTCGTGCAGCAGCAATTTTAATGGCTAAGGAAGGAGCAAAAGTTGCTATTATCGATCGGATTTTAGACACGGGGGAAGAAACCCTCCGCCAGTTGGTCAATGAAGGAGGCTGCGGGCTGGCTATTGCCGCAGATGTTGGAGATTCTGGGCAAATGCAAAAAGCGTTTCAAACAATTTTTGATGAATATCAAAGAATTGATATTTTGTTTGCAAATGCGGGTATTAACGGTGTATGGTCGCCGATAGAGGAGATAGAACCCGATGAGTGGGATAGGACAATTAACACCAACCTCAGAGGAACATTTTTGGCTGTTAAGTATGCTGTTCCTCATCTGAAAAAACAAGGAGGTTCAATTGTAATTACATCATCGATTAATGGTACCAGAAGCTTCAGGAAAGTTGGTGCCACGGCCTACGCTTGTTCAAAAGCTGCTCAAGTAGCCTTTGCAAAAATGCTGGCGCTAGAACTCGCAGCCTGCCAAATCCGAGTCAATGTGATCTGTCCGGGCGGGGTGCTAACTGCCATTGAAGAAAGCACCGTTAAGCGCCATCTCGATCGCATTCCAGTCGCGCCTGATTCCATTCAAGACATGATTCCTTTGACGGATAATACGGCAGGTTCTACCGAAGAAGTCGCCCAATTAGTGTTATTTCTGGTATCACATTCCTCCAGCTTTATCACAGGTACTGAAGTGTGGATTGATGGCGGCGGTTCTTTGATTTAAAATCTCTATAGCAGCAATTTAAAGAATCTTCCTACCAATTACCCATCTTCAATCGAAAATCTAAAATCGATTGACTGACTATCAAGCAATTTGGTCACAAGCCCCCGGATTTATCACGCGGCTCAATTTTTCAATCTAAAATCTAAAATCTAAAATCTAAAATCGATTGACTCTCCTTTGTTTAACAGCCGTTTGCAATGTCTGGGGCAACCAATTATCGTACTGAGGATAAACAGGCAAACGCTTTACGAGTTGCCATCCTGCTGCTGCTAAAATTTCTGTTAAAGTTTGGTGTTGCAGGTGAGGATAATCGGGATTAACTTCATCCCGCGGCCCGATTCCTCCTAAATCTCTAGCACCTGCTTCTAAACAAGCCAGCAATATGTCTGGTTGTGCAACTAAATTGGGCGGAATTTGTAGGGCAATTTCATCAGGTAAAATGCTGCGGGCGATCGCAATTACTTCGGGCATTTTTGTAGCATCAAAAACTTCACCGTCCCAACTTTGTTGATTTCCGGGACTGTGTGGCTGGAGGATAACTTCTTGAATGTGATTGTATCGCGAATGAATCCGGGCGATCGCCTCCAGCGTCTCAATCCAATCTGCCTTACTTTCCCCAATTCCCAGCAGCAAACCAGTTGTAAACGGAATCTTTAATTCCCCAGCCCATTCTAACTGTTGCAGCCGCAGCGCCGGCACTTTACTCGGTGCGTGCCTGTGAACCGTTTGTAACAAATGTGGGGTAAGCTGTTCTAGCATCAGCCCCATCGATACATTTACCTCTTTTAAGTGTGCCATCTCCTCAAAGCTGAGCGGCCCCACATTAGTATGCGGCAAAAATCCCAGAGCAAGTGCCAGTTCGCACAAATCGTAAATCCGCTGCAACCAAGCTTTTCGGCGTTGACTGTGAGGATGTACCTCGCCACTGAGGATGAGAATTTCAATTACACCTTGAGTTTGCAGCAAGTTGAGCTGTTTTTCGGCTTCTGCGAGTGTTAGCCAAGGACTTTGCAGGGGTTCTGCCCGAAAATTGCAATAGGTGCAGCGGTTAAAACACTCGTAAGTGGGAACGAGGGTATAAGCAGGGCTGTAGGTGACGGTGCGAGACATTCCTTGGGATTTTTATCGATCGGACTTACGCAACAACATATATCTGTGCAGTGCGAGTTTTGCGGTTGGCGATCGCAACCCTTCATCTATCTTAACACTGCCCCCGTCCCAAATCTCGTGGCCCCGGTAGATTATGAGTATTCTTCATTGGTGGGCGATCGTCCACAAATTCCGCACTCTGCTTTTTAAAACCCCATACAGCAAGCATTCTGGCTTATTATCAGCGCAGCTTATGACACTCATAATAAAAACTGTTCTTAAAAGGCCTTTACAAACTGAAATAAAAGCTTTATGTTTATTTACATGGCGGAACACAAAGCCGTCACGAACATTGAAAACCAAATAAAGCAATCATAAACAAATGACAACAACCTTACAGCAGCGCGAAAGCGCCAACGTCTGGGAACGCTTTTGTGAGTGGGTCACAAGCACCGACAACCGCATTTATGTAGGTTGGTTCGGAGTCTTGATGATTCCTACCTTGCTCAGCGCCACCATTTGCTACATCATCGCCTTCATCGCTGCCCCTCCAGTGGACATCGACGGCATCCGCGAACCAGTAGCAGGTTCCTTGATGTACGGTAACAACATCATCACAGGTGCTGTTGTTCCTTCATCTAACGCGATCGGCTTGCACTTCTACCCAATCTGGGAAGCAGCTTCCTTAGACGAGTGGTTGTACAACGGCGGCCCTTACCAATTGGTAATTTTCCACTTCCTCATTGGCGTTTTCTGCTACATGGGTCGTGAATGGGAATTGTCCTACCGCTTAGGTATGCGTCCTTGGATCTGCGTCGCTTACTCTGCACCAGTTGCAGCAGCAACCGCAGTATTCTTGATCTACCCAATTGGACAAGGTTCTTTCTCTGACGGTATGCCTTTGGGTATCTCCGGTACATTCAACTTCATGATCGTGTTCCAAGCCGAGCACAACATCCTGATGCACCCCTTCCACAT
>NZ_JAUBOQ010000058.1:11531-39697 GCF_036700325.1 Microcoleus sp. Z1_B2 | reverse complement strand
CTAACCGCTGGGTTAATATTATCAATGGGCACTGTGGAAAGGTCAGCAACCGTAGCATTTCGTGCCGTAGTGCTGTCAAACAAAGGCAGCCCGACACCCCGACCTTTAGCATCAATTTGAAATTGAGCGGGGTTTGTCACTGTTTTCACGAATTCTTCAGTGTCAAAGACATACACCTTCCCATTAGCACCGCTCAAATTGGGATAGGAAGCATAGAGGTACTTGCTATCACTTGAAAGCGCTAAATCAGTAGCAAATCCGTCGGGAATTGGTCGAGTTGCTGCTACTAATTGCGGATTCGTCAGCGGGTCTTTGATAATGCCGATATTGCTCCCGGCCCGGGGGTCTCCATCCACGCTGGGCAATTCCTGACCGAAAAATTTCGCGTCCGCATTGCGACCCACAACAAACGCATAGCTAGCATCCGGTAAAACCGTTACCGAAACTCCCTCATTCACATCGAAGTAATCAAAGTCGGAACCCAACCCTAAATTTGTATAGCGAGTAGTAGCAGCAAAACTTACCGGGTCATTATTAGTAATATCCAGTACCCCAAATCCTTTGCTATCTTTCCCGCTGTTTGTAAACGTCATCTTCAGCGGATAGACCGTAGAAGCTAATCCTTCTACGCCTTCATCGGCTGTTATATTTCCGATTAATTGATTCCACTTTTGAGGGTTCTGACTGGGGTCGCTGGGTCGGTCTTTGGGGTCAATATTCACAACGTAAATCTGGCTGTTCAAACCGTTCGGTGCGGTAACAAATAGCTTCTTTCCGTCGCTGCTAATTGCCATCTGTCGCAAACCGCTAGGTGCTGCACCAACTGTGATAGTTTGGGTAACTTGGTGATACTTGGATGAGAACGGGTTGATATCGAGAACGTAGATGGAATTGCCGCCAGCTTTGCCGTCAGCAATGTAAGCGTATTGGTCGCGAGAATCAAGTACAATTGAACGAGGCGTTGCACCGCTAGGCAAATCGATCGGGTTTAAGCCAGCTACATCCGCTTTAGTATCTACCTGCTGTCGGGTTATCGGATCGACTAAAGCGACTCTACCGGAAGCTTCCAGCGGGACGTACACGCGAGAACCGTCGCTAGTTACAGTCAAATCTCTGGCTCTATCTAGTCGATCGTCCGTACCTACAGCAATGTTACCAATTAGCAAGTCGCTGCTGTTCGTTATCGCCACAACAGATTCGGGGTCGGAACCGTTGAGTACGGCGATTCTATCCGCTGTCCACTGGGCCCCAAAAACATATTCTGTATCGTTTTCAATCCGGTAGGAATTGCTGTTGTAGAGAATTTCTGTTGCTGGTTCTGCCGGATTTGAACTGACTTTTTCGTTCTGTTTGCGACTGAGGACAATTCGCGAATCGCCCAAGGGTACGGTGTCGGGAACTCTGACAGCTACTTCAAATTTATTGTCTGCTAATTCGCGACTGAGGTTGGTTAGTATTGTGCCTTCGTAAGCTTGGTCACCAACATAAAATTTTACCACTAAATCGCTAAATTGGCTACCTTTGGGGTCGCCAAAGTTGTCTGCTAAAACGTTGCTTCCCGTCAGAAACAAAACTGGTAGATTGTTCTCAAAAGGTTGATTGTTTGCGTCTTTGAATTTGACTTCGGCACTTTCAATCAGTGGAGGATTTTTGGGATTTGCCGCATTTGGAGCGAGTTGAGATGCGCGTCTTTCCGCAAAAATACCCTCTTTACCGAAGTAGTCGATTTGTCTTTCGTTTACAGGTTCGCCAGTGAGAGTATCGAGTTCAAGAGATTTTTTTACGGGGGGGGGTAAAACTGAAATCCTTTAATTTGGGGCTAAAATTGATGGATTTGGAGGAGATTGCGGTGTCTTCGGGGTTATTGTTAAAACTGTCTGGAAGTCCGGGGAGTGCTGGCTCTGGGGTAGGGCTGCTAAGGGCTTGAGGATTGAGTAAGTTTGCGGTATTTAGGTCGAATTCAGGTATTAAGGTCGTTTCACCAATAGGGAACGGCTCTTGACTGTTGAAGGGCGATTTATTGGAAAATTTCATTAAGATGCGAACAAGCGATACAGTAACTTGTTGTGATTCTTAGTATCTCACCATAAGAAAATTGTTTTTGTCAAGCTGTTGAGGCAGAAATGTGGATTTTTGTTATAAAACTTTACATTGTGTTCTAGATTCCCAGTACGATCGCCCTTAATGCCGCAAATACAATTTCTCTAATATCGCGATCGAACTTCCAGTAGCATAATTAAGAACGAGAAACTAAAGAACGGACGTAAAAAGACACCGCTCCAATTATGTAAAAAGCATTCACCAAAATCAACAATACTTTACCAGCATAAGAATTAACAAAACCAAAAACCCGGAAAGTTGACAGCAGCACTAACAACATTTCAACCACAGAAACAATTGACCCGTAGTGCTTTCTATCCCAATAAGAAAACGGACTGATAAAACGGTAATTGCTGAACGGAAAAAAGTGGCGGTGAGCGTCGTCATTGTGGACAGGCAAATCTCCCAGAGAGTGTAGTATCATGCTGATAAACAAAATTTGCACGCTTTGCCACCCAAAGTAATAAGCAATTAGCCAACCAATAACCGCAAGGGGAATTGAATGAAACAGAGCCACAATATTTTGTACAAAAGGCTCATAATATGCTTTTGACCAAATTGTAGCTTCGGGCAAGCGAGCAATGTATTTCGCCCAAAAGTAAAATAAAAATATTGGGATGTCGGGTAAGATTCCGCCGATCGCAATAATGAGATTAGCTTGCGGCAGTTGCGGTTTGCCGAGAATTGCCAGATTGATAATAGCGTGGCTGGGAGTCTTCATCAGTAGGGTGCGTCAACTAGGATTATCTTATTCATAATGAATCAGATATTAGACATCTCCCATAATTGTTGTGGAACAGGCATCCTGCCTGTTCTTGAATATCTTTTTGGGAGATGTCTATTAGCTGACGCACCCTACGTGTGAGATGATGAGCTCGTGCTACAAGAAAGGTTGCACTCGATCGATCAACTGCGCCGCTTGCATCACTCCCTCAATGCGATCGACCTCAGCGCCATTTTTGAACAACACCAAAGTCGGCAAAGCATAAATGTGATGCTGCGACGCCAACTGTTCGTACTTATCGGTGTCAATTTTGACAACCATCAGCTTGTCTTTCATCTGACCACTCACTTGCTCCAAAATCGGTGCCATCATCTGACAAGGCCCGCACCAAGTAGCGTAAAAATCTACCAACACCGGCAAGTCAGAGCCCGATAGTAACTCTTCAAAACTGCTGAACTGTTTTTGAACTGCCATAAGACAAAATAATTTTTTGGGTTCTGGCTCGATTTTAGTGCAAAATTCTCTGGTAGATTGCGAGGATACAATTATGGAACTATTACCAGAGACTTTTCAGAGATTGCGGGGTCAAGTTGCTGTCGTGACCGGTGCGTCGCGGGGAATCGGCCGCGCCGTTGCTTTAACCCTAGCAGCAGAGGGCGCTAAAGTCGCCGTCAACTATGCGAGTTCGAGTGCGGCTGCTGATGAGGTGGTAGCAGAAATAGTCGCTGCTGGAGGAGAAGCTGTCGCACTTGCAGCAGATGTCTCGAAAACTGAGCAAGTAGATTTACTCACCAGTAATGTCATGGAAAAATGGGGACGGATTGACATTTTGGTGAACAATGCGGGCATTACTCGCGATACTTTGCTGCTGCGGATGAAGTTGGAAGATTGGCAAGCGGTGATTGATTTGAATTTAACTGGCGTGTTTTTGTGTGCGAAAGCTGCCAGTAAAATCATGCTGAAACAGCGAAGCGGCCGAATTATTAATATTGCTTCGGTTGCTGGACAAATGGGCAATCCGGGACAAGCTAATTACAGTGCGGCAAAGGCTGGGGTAATTGGATTTACTAAAACTGTGGCGAAAGAGTTGGCGAGTCGCGGGATTACTGTGAATGCAGTTGCACCGGGTTTTATCACTACAGATATGACTAAGGATGTCAAGTCTGATGAGATTTTGAAGTATATTCCGCTGGGGAGATATGGGGAAGTTGAGGAAGTTGCGGGGATGGTGAAGTTTTTGGCGGCAGATGCGGCGGCTGCTTATATAACTGGGCAGGTTTTTAATGTGGATGGGGGGATGGTGATGGCTTAGATTTGGGGATTTTTTTAACCGCAGATATCGCACAGGCATGATGCCTAGATATCGCACAGGCAAGATGCCTGTGCCACGATGAAGGCGGATATCTGCGGTTAATAATTACTTTAAGGCGGCACGCAACTGACGGAGGACTTTTTGGTATTTTGCAATGCGTTGAAAATCTGCCTCTGTCGGATTGGCGATGCGACTAATATCAAGGTTATGAGTAACATCAGCGATTTTGACTCGCAGTGCGATCGGGTTTGCAATCACACGTTCTAAATAAGCTGCATAAGCTTCTCCTTTTATTTTGGTAATTGCGGCGATCGCCTTTACTATAAATTCAGGAAAACCTTCGCTTCTGAGTTGGTCGAGTGTAAGTTCAGAATCTTCGACCGCATCGTGTAGAACCGCTACGATTTTCTGGTCTAGAGAATTTACATTTTCCATCACAAATAGGGGATGATATAGATAGGGCTTGCCTGCCTTATCAACCTGTCCATCATGAGCTTTGGCGGCGATCGCGATCGCGCGTTGTAGTAATGATTCGTACTCTGAATTCGTAGTTGACAGCATCGTAAAGAAGTTCTCTATTATAGTTTCATCCCCCTAGCGGGGAAAAGCTAAGCAGTCGGAAATAAATAGAACTTACGCAAGAGAGGATTTTTTTCACTGTCTATCTATGGTGTAAGCTACGCACTCTGCACCCTACATACACAGGTTATTTGATTTTAAATATTCTTGCAACAATTTCCAAGCCATTTGAGTCCCCTCCCCTGCATTGACTTTCTCGAAATCGACATCTTTTCTCAAAACTACAAAACCCACACCTTCTTGAATTTCAATTTTTTCAATATTGCTAACTTTTGCCAAAAATAGGTGATTTTTTTGGATAAATTCGGGATTGTTGTTTTTTATGTAAAGAAAAGTTGTGATAAATTCAACTTTGCAATCGCTTTTTATGCTAGTTTCTTCCTCCAGTTCTCGCACTGCTGCTTGCTGTGGACTTTCTCCAATGTCCACGCCACCACCAAAAGTAGAAAGCATTCCTTGGCTTGCAATACCTGGAATATTATCTCGCATTTGTGCGACGATCTGACCGTTCGGGAGCATTATAAAAATGCGGACAATTGAATTGGGAATATTCATATTATTGAGGAAATAACCAAACTCCAAAAAGTTGCTCTATAGTTTTTTGATGTGACTCCAAATTTTCCTAATCCAATTGTACGCCACAGCATACAAAGCCAACAATTTATTGACAAAACTTTGCCAAATAGAACCTTCCCTTACCTCAGAAACTTCTTCGATTTCCACGGGCAGCGGCGGCATCCCGACTACTTCATACAGCGGATATTCGCCACTTTTCCCCGGAATTGGCACGGATACGCGCCGATCGACGATCGCCAATTCTTTCACTTCCTGATAAGTCTCCTCGGAAATCAGTAAACTTGTTCCTACTTGCTTATTAGCCGCCTCGATCCGGCTGGCCAAATTCACCGCATCCCCGATCGCCGTAACTGTCTGACTCTTCGACGCCCCCAAATTCCCCACAACCACCCAGCCGCAGTGAATGCCAATCCCAATCCGCAACCGGTGACGGTATAAAGTCTCAAAATAGGGATTGAGTTTCTCTAGTTCCTCCAGCATCTCCACCCCAGCCCTCACTGCTTGTTGGGCCGCCTTGTCTGAATTTTCCAACCCAAACAGCGCCATAAAACCATCTCCCATGTAATTATTAATCATCCCGCCGTTGCGGTTGATAACATAACCCATTTTTTGGAAATAGCGATTTAAAACATAAATTATATCGTAGGGCAACAGCGATTCTGCAAACGCAGTAAACCCTCGAATATCGGCAAACAAAATTGCAATTTTCTTCTCTTGACCCACAGGATTAGAAATCAACTTTCCGACCATTTCGTCGTTAAATGATTCCAAGTCTTCAGAATCGATCGCCAGTCGGCGCAAAATCACCCTGCCGCCCGCAACCTGTGTCTGACAAGCTAGCCTAATTTCCGGTTCTAGGCGCAATTTTTTGGCAAGTTCCTCTTCCGGCGAAGTGCGGGGAGAACAAAATTCCAAACCTTCGACAATCAATACCCGGCAAGTCGAACATCGGGCGCTACCGCCGCAGATGTGGGTGTGGGGAATGTCGGCACGCAGGGAAGCTTCGAGAATTATATCGTCGTCGTCTATCTCGATCGTGCGATCGTCCGGCAGATAGTGAATCTGTGGCATATATGGCGCGTCTAGCTAATTAGCGAGAAATCTCGCGGACATCTGTTATTGCAGTGAACCTGTATGCAAACCCGGTTTCTGGGCATTTTTTCTGTATCCCTGATACCTTAACTATAAGTCGCGATCGGCACTTGCTTCTCGTTTCCTCACCTCAAGCGCCCAACTGACCACGAATTTCTTCATGTGGTACCCGCCACGTGATTTATCTCGCGCAAATCAATCCCAAATCGAAAATCGAAAATCCTCAAGAAAGAGCATTTATCCGTGGGGTCGCCTCTAAAATCTAAAATCTAAAATCTAAAATCGATTGACACCAGTTTAAAAAAAGAATGCAACTCTAGGCAAGAGTCCAACTCTTAGCTCATCATTCATTTTCAATTCTAATATCTAAAATGGTATAACTGAACACTAAAATTTTAATCTCAGCGTAAAAATACCCCAATTCAAGCTCTGGAGTTAATCTCAAATCTCAAATCTCAAATCTCAAATAGACTGACATAATTCTTAATAAAATTAAGATCACCCAAAGCCAGATAAATCCGTTATCAAATCCCCTTCAAGCGCCATATGTTTTTAGGATTTTGGGATGTTTTGCTGTGCAAACCTGACTTGACAATAGTTTCAGCTTTTTGGATCTCTAACAACCAGCTAATTTTCGTGAGATAGAATAGCAGCATCTTTAAAACCAATATAACCATGACTTCATCAACAGTCCTACAAAGCATCGAAAAACACATTCCCATCGTGGGAGATGTACATAGCAAAAGTCCGATCGCCTACGGAGCAACCCGCCTCGCAGTCAGTGCAGTTAACACGGTGCAAATGGCAGTAGCAGAGTCTTACATCAACGGATTAGAAGTCGCAGATTCAGTATTGCGATCGCTTTTTGATACCTGTATGCCCGTCTTTTTTAAGCATTTCCCCTCCCTGCTTGCACCCTACGAATGGGTACTAACAGAAACAGACCATACAGCCGAAGGGCCGCGGGATTTAATGAAGATTCAGTACGACTTACCTCAAGCAATGCTGAATCCGATGTTAGGCGATGGAAAACTCATTTATCCTAAATACAGCATGGGATTGTGGGAAAAAGGAGCAGCCAACCTTGAACAATCGCAAATGCAGATGATTGATGATGATGTGATTGAGAAGCTAGAGATTCAAGATGGCGACAATATTTTAGACTTTGGTTGCGGCTGGGGTTGCGTTCCCAATTACATTCTTTCCAAATTCCCCAATGTCCAGTCTACTGGCATTAACCTCAGCCACCACCAATGCGAGTATATGCGTCAGAAGATGCAAGAGCCCGAAAGCTACCTTAGTTCAGGTCGATTTACCCTATATGAAGGCGATTTTAACGACGCCAACTTCGAGACCAAATTTGACAAAATTCTCTCCATCGGAGTTTTTGAGCATATAGGCAATTTAACGAAAGCTTTCCAAAAGCTAGAATCTTTCCTGAAGGATAACGGCAAAGTTTTCATTCACATCATCACAGTTCGCACTCCCAACAATATATCCAGCGTTTTCACCCACAAATACATTTTTCCCCACGGCCGTTACTGGAAATATGATGCAATTCCCAGCCACAACAAAGACCTCAAGACCATTAAAAGATGGTATCTCAACGGATACAATTACTCCACAACGTTTGCTAACTGGTTGAAAAACTTTGACGATTCTCAGGAAATAGTCAAAGATTTGGACTACGGCATCGACTCTGCCAAATTTCGCCGCATCTGGCGGTTTTACTTGATTTGGTTTGTGTCTAATTTCGCGAGTTGCGAGGGCGAATATAACGGCAACGGTCAATATTTAATGGTTCGTGCCTAACCGCTAATGAGTAGACTCAGCTCAAAAAACCGAACTCCCCGAACCCCGACATCTCAAAGAAGTCGGGGTTCTTGAGTGCGAGCTACTTATCGGGAGGATGAAACCTTTCAACATAGATTTAGGGCGATCGAGAAGTGTTGCCTTCTTTTGAGGAATTTTTCTGAGCTTTAAAAAATCCGGAATAAGATTATCGATCGGTGAATAAGACCTATATCAAGCGTGAGCCTGCACAATACTTTTTAAATTCCATCCTCGATCGGTAGTGATGATCTCCGATATTTTACTACAAAAAGAGAGTTGATTTATACAATGGTAGACAATATGAAACCTTCTCTTCCTCAAGACGACCCGAACCAAAAACAGCGTCGCGATTCCTTGAATCGGCAGCAACAAGCTTATCAGTTTGACTTTGAGAGTTTATCACCTTTGGCATTATTGAAAGATGTGCCACCAGTCGAGAACTTTTCGAGCAAGTATATTGGAGAGCGGATACTAGCAACATCGGAACTTCCAGGAAATATGCTGGCGGCCGATTCGAGAAGTTTTCTCGATCCTCTCGACGAGCTCCAAGACTATGAAGATTTCTTTACTCTGCTGCCGCTACCTGCTGTTGCCAAAATCTACCAAACCAATCGCTCTTTTGCAGAACAGCGCCTGTCTGGAGCAAATCCGATGGTGCTTCGTTTGTTAGATGCCGGCGATCCTCGGGCGCAAACACTGGGACAAATTTCCAGCTTTCACCCATTATTCGATCTGGGCCAAGAGTTGCAACAAAAAAACATTTACATTGCCGATTATACGGGTAGCGACCAACACTATCGCGCGCCTTCAAAAATAGGAGGTGGCAGCTATGAAAAAGGCAGAAAATTCTTGCCGAAACCGCGAGCTTTTTTCGCTTGGCGGTGGACGGGAATCCGCGATCGCGGTGAACTGGTGCCGATCGCCATTCAACTAGATCCGACCCCAAATAGCCATCTTTACACCCCGTTCGATCCTCCTGTGGATTGGCTGTTTGCGAAACTCTGCGTGCAAGTAGCAGATGCCAATCACCACGAAATGAGCTCGCATTTAGGTCGAACTCATTTGGTGATGGAACCAATCGCGATCGTCACCGCCCGACAGTTGGCTAAAAATCACCCCCTTAGCCTGCTGCTGAAACCGCACTTTCGGTTTATGTTGACTAACAACGAGCTGGCGCGTTCTTATTTGATCGCTCCGGGCGGGCCAGTCGATGACTTGCTAAGCGGTAGCTTGCCAGAGACAATGGAAATAGCTAGAGAGGCTTGCAGTAACTGGAGTCTGGATCAATTTGCCTTCCCAACTGAACTGAAAAATCGGGAAATGGACGATCCAAATCAACTGCCTCACTACCCTTACCGAGATGATGGATTGCTACTGTGGAATGCGATCGAAACCTTTGTCTCCGGCTATCTCAAACACTTTTACCCGACGAAAGAGGCGATCGCAGAAGATGTGGAACTGCAAACCTGGGCACAAGAATTAGCCTCTGATAACGGCGGTAAAGTCAAAGGAATGCCCAGCAAAATCGACACAGTTGAACAATTAATTAAAATTGTCACAACTGTAATTTTCACCTGCGGCCCGCAGCATTCAGCCGTCAATTTTCCCCAGTACGAATACATGGCTTTTGCCGCCAATATGCCCTTGGCAGCCTACCGGGACATTCCCAAAATTACCGCTTCTGGCAATCTCGAAGTGATTACAGAAAAGGATATTTTACGGTTGCTTCCTCCGTACAAACGAGCGGCTGAGCAACTGAAAACTATGTTTATTTTGTCAGCTTATCGATATGACCGTTTGGGTTATTACGATAAATCTTTCCGAGAACTCTACCGGATGAGCTTCGACGAAGTTTTTGCGGGAACCCCGATCCAACTTTTAGCCAGACAGTTCCAGCAAAATTTGAATATGGCAGAACAAAGGATTGATGCTAACAATCAAAAACGAGTCATTCCTTATTTTGCTCTCAAGCCTTCGTTGGTGCTAAATAGCATCAGTATGTAGGAGTGTATTTTTGGGGCAGGCGAGACGCCCAACCCCTACTCCCCACAATAAAATTCATTCTTGGTGGAACAGGCACAAAAGCCTGTTCTTCAGCATAATTCAAGATGTGAGTTACAATGCGAATTCTCAGCTTTTATAGTCTTCAACAATCGAGCAATTCACGGCCATTGTACCCGCAGAATCTGTGAATGTGACTTCATCTTGATAATGCCGTGGTGTTTGCATCAGCAACCGCCAAGCTTCTCCAGCATCGATTAAATTCATGCGTCCGGGATAGTGAATTTGCAACAACTCTTGCACCATCGGATAATAGTCTGAGTTGATGCTGGGGAAAATATGATGCTCTGTGTGGTAAGAAAAATTCAAGTGCAGCAGGTCAAATATTTTAGGAACCCGCACAGAAGCACTGTTGATCAGCGGGTCATTAATCGCGGTCATCCGGCAACCCATATGGTTGGTATAGATGTAAAACATTGCGCCTGCATGACCAATTGCGATCGGCAAAAAGTACGCAAGGGCGATTTTGAGCGGATGAAAATTTAGGTAGAATAAAATGCTCGCATGAATTCCTAAAATTCCCAGACATTCAAATGCGATTGTCAATCTATCTTTAGGACTAACTGTAAAGGCAGCCGGTACGTAATCAACAGATTTATCGTTAAATAACAGCACCGAGGTGAGATTGCGGAAATTATGCACTAACCACGAACCCGCCATCCCTACAATTAACCACACCGGATTTACTTCTACCGACGGGACAAACAGATTTTGAATCCATTTTCCCCAAGTATCTGGTTGCTGGTACAGATAGTTGCGATCGGGGTCTGCCACAGAATTCGTGTTATTGTGATGTACGAGGTTGTGCAGATTTTTCCACTGAGTAGGCGGCATAAACAGCATACTTAGTCCCAAAAAGGCGATCGGATAAGTGAGGCGCGACTTTTTCTGAACGCTACCGTGCATCAAATCGTGGGAGCTAAATAGCAAAACTATGATACTATTGCCCATGATGACGGCTAAAGGTAAGTACAGCCCTAAAAGATAGACAGGCCAGCGATCGAGATTAGCAGCAATTCCCCATCCCAGCAATAAAATAGCAGCGTTGATGAATAGTATTGCTAACTTGCTAGGCTCTGGTTCAAAGGCATCTGATGGCAGCAGCGGACGCAATTTTTTAACATATACCGAGTGGTGAATTAGCGTTTCTTTGCCTAAAGTCGGCGTTGCGGTATTGTCTAGAGTATTGAGTGTTTTTTCGGATTTCATGTGATAGCTAAGAGTATTTTCATGTGAGTTAATAAGTTTCTAAATTTAATTAGATCCCGTACCCGATTTTAGATTGAACCCACACATAAATCCGGCGGCTTATTGTTAGGATGCGGAGATTTTATCTGTCTCCACTGCGGCTATCCGGGAGCTTGTGATCAAATTGCTTTAGATCAAGGCTGCCTGATTGTTCTACCAAGATATTATTGTATCCTATAAAAAGATTTTTGGAACAACTATTAAAGGCTTACGCATCGATAATAGTCTCCCATTTTTTGAGTTTGGTTTAATCTCAATAACCAATTCTAAATAACCTATAAGATTAAAAAAGTCCGTTTCCCTGAACAATTTCTTTAATTGTCGTCAGCGTATCTAACCCGATCAATCCTCGACGATAACCTTTTTGGTTGGACATTCCCAAAAATATCGCATCTCCCCGATTTTGATAGCGCCAAAACCGAGGTGAGGCATTAATAAAAGTTGAGGCGCTGTTAACATCCAGAGCAAATTGGCGACTTTCTAAGTAAGATTCAGTGGCAATACAGTCAGCGTGACCGCTGCTGTAGCGGTTGATCCAGCCGATCGCAATCTCTAAACTATCGACAACTTTAAACGCGATGGTTTTGTTTAAATACGGTTGAGTCCACTCGTATGTTTCCGCCAGCTTCAACTCTGGGAAATCTGCAACAAGATCCGCATCGCCGCTAATTTGAAAGCCTTTTTCTTTTAAACTGTTCCACAGCCTGACTAAGGAAGAAGGCTTTTGGTTGCGATCGATGAGCACTTTCTCGATCGCATTAACAGGATCGGGCACGCTTTGATGGCTGTCCAAAATCATCCACCTTGCCATCTCCAAACTACCAGTCGGCGACCAATAAAGGTAACAATTTCCCATTGCCGACCTCAAAACTGGTGCTGTGCACAGCCTTACCACCTGCTGCACCAAACTTGGTCTACCGTAGGGAATAATTAAATTGAGATATTGGTCTTGAGTGACCAATTCTCGGATCGAAGCGCCCCGATCAGGCGGCAGTATCTGCAAACATCCCGATGGCAAACCTACCTCATCGATCGCCGACACCAAAGCTTCCCCAATTACAGCATTAGTTTGCCAGCTTTCGCTGCCGCCTTTTAGAATCAAACTGTTAGCGCTTTTGAGAGACAAACCCGCGGCGATCGCCCCCAACTCTGGAAACGCCTCGTAAATTAGAGCGATCGCCCCCAGTGGTAGCGACTGACAGTAAACCTGACAGCGATCGACCTGATAAGAAGCATTGATCACCCTGCCGATCGGATCTGGCATTTCCCCCAACCGTTCCAGAATTTGCACAGTTGTCTTGATCCGTTCCGGCGTCAGCTTCAGCCACTCCACAATCAATTCGGGAATCGCCATGTCCCGACTCGCTTCTAAATCCAGAGTATTTGCTTCTAAAATGTCATTTTGTCTGCGTTTCAGCGAGCCCGCCATCGCCTGCAAAGCTGCAGCGCGATCGGCACTCTTTGTCGCCGCCAACTCCAAAGAAGCTTGATAAGCGCGACGCGCGACATTTGCGGCATCTGATGAATGGGTAAAATCCTCTATTATCATCTAGCTAACGCCTGTAAGCCAGCCATACCATCAGCGCCGGCAGCATTGCTAGCAGCACGGCGACCATTGCCCACAGAATAATATTCGGGCCCGGCGAGTGTAGCGCCAAGGGCAACCAAATCACTAGCGGCACCAATATCATACCCAAAGCCAGTGGCAAGTAATGGGCTTTCAAACCCGGATGCGCTCTGTTCCACTGGTGGCCCGTCCACCGCCAAGCCTGCTTGTAAGGATAGTTCGTTGATAGTTGCTCGATCACGTCTCCACTTTCGTCCAATACAAATATTTGTTGACAGCGGTTGCAGCCAAAGGCTTCTGTCAACGTTATGGGAACTAGACGACCCCGGCGTCGGCAAGGACAGGGGTACTCATCGTTTAAGTCAATCTTGGGAGCTTTTTGAGATGGCACTAGCGATCGGATAAAAAAAGCGTTTTTGCAAAAATAATCGTTAACATATCCACTTAATCAAACTTGTCAATTCCGCCAAAGCGAGGCTTTCAACTGCCTATTCCGAGATATTGCCCGATCGGCAATTTTGACTTGCAAGTTCTGCATTCAATCTTACCACTAACTTAGGTATTTTCAACCATCATTAGGACTATGCCGAAAACTTTCTTGATCTACTTTCCGGTTTCCTTGATTTTTTTATCTTCTAAAGCGGGTGACGCGATTCGAACGCGCGACATTCACCTTGGCAAGGTGACGCTCTACCACTGAGCTACACCCGCATTTCCTGCGGTATTAACAATATTGTCTCAATTCTCTAAATTTGTCAAGTCTTTTTAGTAAGTTTTTTTTCACAAACCCAGTAAACCCCCCCAAACCCACTCCCCACCTGCAATTTCAGCAGCCAGATCGTTAACCAAATCAGTAATTGCCGTGAAAATTGACCGCCATCGGCCCACGGCAAAGCTACAATCAAGCTGGAATTGTGGGAGAACACTGTCATGTCAGATTTAAATCGCGGAATCATGAAGTTCAAGGGAGCTGACAGTCCTATAGCGATCGCCATTTCGGCGATTGTCATTGCCGGCGGAATCGGCTTCTTGATCTGGTGGGCGCTGCAATCAGCCTACACCTTCAGCTAACAGACTACTCAAAGGTAAAACTTATACAGCATATTCCATGTATATGTGGTACACATAATCTGATGGCCCGTGTAAGGTGCGTCGCCACCCGTCAATCTGTAAGTTATATCCAATATCTCGTAGCGACGCACCCGGAGGATTAACAGCACACAATTAAGGTTTCTACTGTACTTCATAAACCACCGAATATGCTGTAAGGCCTTGCTCAGAAGGCAGAATTTAAGAAAAATTCTGTCTTTTGCATTTTTTTGCCCTTAGTCTGGAATTGATTGCCCAGGAATGCGGATCGATTGCTGATGATCGAATGATTGCCATAAATCACCCGATCGGGCGAGTCGCTAGCATGATCCAAGATGACAAGCGAATTTCTTCATGTGGTACCGGCCACGTGATTTATCCGTGGAATCAATCCAAAATCTAAAATCTAAAATCCTTGCGTCCCCCGCCTTTATCTCGCGCAAGTCAATCTAAAATCTAAAATCTAAAATCTAAAATCGATTGACTCCCCGATCGACTACTTTTGTAGTACAATTGTAAACAAAGCGCGCCGAGAGCGCAGTTTTAAATGCAAGTGTTTGCAAGGGTTGTATCTCAACACAAATTTATGGCAAGCTTTCAGGACATTTTCCAATACTACAGTCGCTACTGGAAAATCTCAGTTTACAGCATAGGCGCATCCAGCATTTTGGCACTAGCCGATTTGCTTGTTCCTTACGCGATCGGTCAAATATTAAACGTATTGTCGGGTCAACCTACAGATACAGTAACGCAAAAACTCATAGCAGCGATCGCCTCTGTTACCCAGCAGTCACCCAACAAAATATTATCGCTATCCGTCTTGCTCGGCATAATTTTTCTGGTAACAGTAGCCAAAGCACCGATCCAGCCTTGGGTAGCAAATTGGTTCCACTGGGCGATACCATTGAGGGCAAGACGCGATCGAATGAGAAGTGCGATCGGCAAAATCCTCACCTTACCCCTAGAATTCTACGACGAAAACAACGCCGGACGGATTGCCAGCCGCATCGCCAAAGGCATCGCCAACCATACTTGGACTTACCCAGAAATTGCCGGCGAATTCATCCCCGAAGTCGTCCGCTTAATCGGCATTTTTGCCGTTATCTGCTTAATTGAGTGGCGGATTGGCTTATTAATTTTGGTTTCATTCCTATTTATCCTCAGTTTCACCCTCAAAGGCTTGCAACAGGTGACTGCGCGGGAAGAAATTCTCGATGAATACATCGAAGATACCGAAAGCCGCAACTCGGAAATTATCACCAACATCAAAACAGTCAAAGCTTTTGCCACAGAAAGCGAGGAACTCAAAAGGCAAACCACCAGACTCGATCGCGAATTAAAAGTCGTGATCCACCGCATTCACAAAGGATACGTCACCTTGGGGACATATCAGCAGACGATCGTCCAGTTGTGTTTGTTTTCAGTTCTTGGTTTTAGCCTAGCAGCCACGGTTGCAGGCAAAATTTCCCTCGGATATTTTGTTACCGTCTACACCCTGGCAAGCATGGCATATTCCCAACTGCGTCCGATTAGCATTATCGCCGAATTATTGGCGCGGCGCTATTCTTCAATGATCCGGTTCCACGAGTTTATGCAAACGCCCGACGGTGTGGATGCGGTTAATTTAGCAGAAAATGCTCGATCGGCACAGCCACCTTATAAATTTACCGGCAAAGTTGAGATCAGCGGTTTGACCTTCGGGTACGACAGTCAAAAACCCGTTTTGCAAGATGTGAATTTGTTGATTCATCCCCGTCAGACTGTAGCATTAGTCGGGCGATCGGGTTCCGGGAAATCGACTTTAGTTAAACTTCTGTTTCGCTACTTTGAACCCAACTCCGGCCGCATTCAGATCGACGGCGAAGACATTCGCAGCTTAGACGTGACTCGCTACCGCCAGCGTTTAGCCATTGTCCACCAAGAAGTAGACGTTTTTAACGGTACTTTGCTGGAAAATTTGACTTACGGAAACAGAAACGCCACTTTCGAGCAAGTTGAGGATGCTTGTCGCATTGCCAAAGTAGACGATTTTGTGCGGCTGTTGCCCCAAGGTTACTATACCGTGGTCGGGGAGAGAGGAATGCGGTTGTCCGGCGGCCAGCGGCAGCGGTTGGGGATTGCCAGGGCGCTGTTGGTGGAGCCGGATGTGTTAATTTTTGATGAGGCTACTTCTAGTTTGGACTATGAAAGCGAGCGATCGATCCAGATAGCCATGCGAAATATTCTCGGTACGCGCACCACCATAATTATTGCCCACAGACTGAGTACAATTCGCGAAGCCGATGCGATCGTCGTACTCGACGGCGGTAGAATCGTCGAAGTTGGCAGCCACGAAGAACTTTTGAGTCAACAAGGTATTTACCGCCGCCTGCACTCCCTGCAAGAAACCGGGGAATTAGTGAATTAGGGATTTTCTCTTAGTCTAGACTTAGGGTGCTCCGGGCACGCACCCAGCCTAGACTTAGCAATGCACACCTTAAACAGTGTTCAATTTTCCCGTCAGCCCCTAACTCACTTATGTGTTCTCAGCTAAATGATTAGAGTTTTAAATATAATGTTGCAAATAAAGATTCTGGTGCTAGGATGTATAACTGTGATGGAAATGGGTCGATGCCCGAGCGGTTAATGGGGGCGGACTGTAAATCCGCTGGCTACGCCTACGCTAGTTCAAATCTAGCTCGGCCCACCTCAATTTAATAAAAAGTTAAAATTTAAGAATTAAAAATTAATTTTTTAATTGGAGATTCTTAATTTTTTATGCCCGTGTAACTCAGTGGTAGAGTACCTCCTTGGTAAGGAGGAAGTCACGAGTTCAAATCTCGTCACGGGCTTTTTCTTCTATCCTATATACATCAAGGGTTTCAGGTTCATCGCACAGCAAGAAGGTTAGTTTTCCGCTGAACTTTCGTGCTGATGGTTTTCTAATATGTCCCAAACAACTTCCATATCTGCCAAGTCCGCCCTCGACTTTTTGCGTATGGCTTTTAACTGATTGAGCAAGTCGGCCGGCTTTAGGAAATCTGCGACTGTCGGAGAAACTTTGTTGCTATCTTTGGTAGTGTTGGGTCTGTTAATTAATATCGATCGTACCCAGAGTCTAGCTCATAAGCACAGTTTTGAGATCACTGTTAGGAATGAGAATTAAATAACTTGCATTTTTTGTAGGTTGGGTTGAGGGACGAACCCTGCGTTTCACTCCGCCCAACGCCACGCTTGATTGTTGGGTTTCGTTCCACGGGCCCAACCTACGAAGTTATTTAATCCACGATCCTTAGTCGCGGGCAGTATGGCTAGTTGAGAAGGGTGTAACATCTGAGTTCCAACTGACATCTTGCACCCTTCTCGATAAATCTTTTATGAACAGGCTTTCCGGCCTGTTCCACAATAAAATTCATCTCTTGTGGAACAGGCCGGAAAGCCTGTTCTTGAGAATGGTGTAACATCTCAGTTCCAAGCGACTTTAGCTATGAGACTGGGGTTTCACCCCCGGCGGACACGGCCACAAACTCAACACAATATTGTACCCGTATCGAAATCCCCGACTTCTTCAAGAAATCGTGAATCTAATCATCCTCATCCAATCCCAGCGGCACAAAATATTGACTGTAAACCACACTATCGGGCTCCCAAAGAGGCCGCCAATAAACATTTTGCATCACCGCTTTCTCCCCATCATCATCAGCAGGCCACTGAAAACTGACGATCGCAATATTGCTATATCCCACAATCTCATCACCCTCTTGCAGCCAGCGATTGCGCCACAACAGCGATATAAAATTCCATAACCTACGCCGGAATGACAATTGTTTATTTTTATGCGATCTATCTGACGCAGTTCCATTTTCTAGCTGCAAAAACACGCGAGCTCTTTGCCGTTTAATCCAGTCAATCCGATAGCCCCAATCAGGCAGAGATTGTCTATTTCTGACAGCAGCCGCCATAGCCTTCTTTCTGCCACCCCTAGAAATCTTCATTAATTCCAGCGGCTCATTCCATCCCAAACATTCGTGCGATCGCTCAGGAAACAGCGACTTAATCTTAGTATGAACTAAATGCGTTGTCCACTCCTCATTGATCAAAGCACTAGCAGTCAACTGCGCCAACACAGAATTTTGACAATTTGACTTATCATTCGCCCCCTTCAAAGGCTCAATGTTCGATCGAGAATCGCCAAAATGACAATCAGACCAATAACTCAGTCGCACAGCAGCAGCATAGTGAATATCCCCCGTCAACACAATCACCCGATTGCGCTGCTTAAAAAATTCCACCAACAGCTTCACAAAAGCTAACTCATGAAAATTCCAAGAATCCCCCGCATCACTATTAAAAACCTTCCCCTGTTCCACATCCCACTTTTGCACCGCATCAATAATCGACAAACCCACCAAATTTGTCGGCACAACCACCAGCGTCGCCTCAATCTCAAACTCCCCAGTTTTATTCAGCAACTCAGTCTCCCTCAAAGGTTTCTGAATTTGCTCCTCAAAACCTTTGTGAGTCAAAAGCATCGGTGGATCGATCGCACTTTCCACCGGATACCCCCGCCAATTCCGCGTATCCAGCACAATCACCTCGTGCTTAAAACTTCTCACAGTAAAATGCCAATTCAAAACCTCAGTTACACCCTCGCCCTCCCGATCCAAAATAAAAACGTCTTCATCTAATTTCAACTTAGGCAAATGAGTTTTCGGATCGAGTCCGGGAATTCCCAAATACGAAGCCGCCTCCTCCCAAGCAGAAACATCAGTCCCCGCCGAATTAGACCATTTTTCAGCAGTTGTTAATAATTTATCTCCAGGTTGTGCGCGATCGAACTGTGCAGGCGTATTTCCCCAAGCCTGAAACACAGCGTAAGCCAGCAAAGCATTCTGCACTACCCGGCGGCCCAGCGGCTTCCCCAGCACCCGGTAACACCACTCTCGATTCAAATAAAAATCGTCGCTAACATCATGGTCATCGCAAATCATATAAGTAGGAATATTCGCTAGCGCCCTCCTCACTCTCCACAAATTGCGAGCAAAACCGTTAAGTTCAACAACTTCTCTATCCCAGACTTTTGCCTGCTTAGAATTTGGGCAAATATCCTTACCCTTCGGAAAACTTGTGCACCAGAGTACCGGCGACCAAACTAACAAATACATCGCATAATATTCGCCCAAGCTAAACAAGTGACTTTTAGCATTTTTGGGTTTATTCACCAACATCGCCGTAAAGCCGCCAAAATCTCTGGCAATATCGCTGCGAGTCCCCGGCTGTAACTCAATTGGTTTTTTGAACTGATACTCAGCATCCGACGGTTTCTGAATTGGCGACTCTCTAAAAATTTCCCTCTCTTGGTCAAGTGCAGTTTCGTTTTCCGAATTTTTAGGTATACTGATACACAAATTCTTTTTTATTTGGGCATCATCCATCAGGGGTAGACTTTCTTCCCAGCCCAACAGTGTATCGCCAGCGTCAGTCAAGGCCCACAGCATGGCATCGGCAACGTCGTCGCCGTAAATTTGGTCGCCCGTTAAAAACAGTTGGTGGGGCCTGCTATTTGCCGTTCCTGCAAACTGTTCGATCGAATTATCCAAGATGGGCAGCGCATCTCTGCCGTCTCCGTGGGGCTTACGACAAGAACCGTGAACGATACGCAAATAGTTTAAATCCTGCGGCGGCAGGGCAAAAGTGGGCAACTGGTGAGCGAAATAACTAATCGTCTCCGGCCCCAAAGCCGATAAATCAGGGGTGGCAGGCCACAGGCAAGAAATGAGATTTTCTTTCTCATTTTCTGGGACTGCACCCCCGACGTTCGACTCGCTACTCCCAGTAAACTTGATGTCATAAGCATAAATTTGCCCAGATGTCAAGAGGTTGCTGTTAATTGGTTTAGCAGTCACGGCGACTACGTGCAGGTATTTGCCGAGCTGCACGGTAGAGCTCGCACCTTGGAGCAAGGGCCGATCGACAATTTCGCCGGTTCCGCCCTCAGTCGAATAAACCTTGAGTTCGACTTGGCGGGGGGCTTTCAGAGCCAGCCAAACTGTCACGGCCCGACTTTCAGTCCGGCGCAAAATCGGGCCCGCAAGGATCAGCGGCAAGTGATGAATTCGATGACTTAATGGCGTCCACGACATAGGATTTAAAAAATAAAAATTAAATAAGGGTGTTCTAGCAATCAGAATTTTAGGCGATCGAGCATCTATCACCCGCTTAATTAATGCTAAGTCTGCCAACCCAAGTCTCCAAAATTGTAACAACTCATTAAGTAAAATTAATAATCATGCTACAAGAAGAACAATTACAACATTTTCGAGATTCAGCTCCGCAGTTGTCGGTAATTAAATCATCAGAACCGGCCGAACGCCCCAACAGCCGGCCTCTCTACTCGTCACCTTTAGATCGGGCGATCGACCGCCACCCCCTCACCGTGGCTCCAGAAACCCCGATCGCCCAAGTGTTGGCTCTCATGAACCCGATGCGCGTCTCCTGTCACCTTTGTGGCGAAAAACAAAACGCTGTTGCTAGCGCAGCCAAGCGCAGTTGCGTCTTAGTCGTCGAAGATAATCGCCCGATCGGCATTTTTACAGAACGGGATATCGTCAAGCTAACTACCGTCGCAGCTTGTACAGTCGGACTGACAATTGCTGACGTAATGACTCGATCTCCCATTACTCTCAAAAAATCCGAGTCTCCAGATATTTTCACAGCTATCTTCACATTGCGCCAGCACTCCATCCGGCATTTGCCCGTAGTGGACGAGGACTCGCGACTTCTCGGCATCATCACCCGCGAAGCCATTCACGAAGCCCTCCAGCCGATTAACTTGCTAACCAATTTGCGCTGTGCAGCAGATGTCATGACGCACCAAGTCATTTCTGCCACAACAACTGCCTCAGCCCTCGATTTAGCCCAGCTCATGGTCAAGCATCGAGTTAGTTCCGTTGTCATTGTCAAAGAGCAAACTCAGCATCCCGATCGGGCGATCGCACCAACACAAAATTACCAAATTCCGATCGGCATTGTCACCGAGCGCGACATCGTGCAGTTTCACGCCCTCGAACTCAACCTCTCGGAAATCCCAGCCGCAAGGGCCATGAGTGCGCCTTTATTTTGCATATCTCCCGCCGATTCCCTCTGGAGTGTCCACCAGTCCATGCAGCGCCACTGCGTCCGCCGTTTGGTAGTAGTTGGCAGCCAGGGAGAGCTTTTGGGCGTTGTGTCTCAGACAAGTTTGCCACAAGTTTTTAACCAATCTGAAATGTATGGGACGATCGAGCTGTTACAACAAGCAGTGGACGATCGAGCCACCCAATTGCAGAAAGCCAACGAACTTTTGCAGCAAGAAATTTTAGAGCGGCAGCGGGCCCAAGAAGCCCTGCGCCAAGCTCACGACGACTTAAAAAAACAAGTTGAAGAACGCACCGCTCAACTTTTAGAATCAAATGAATTGTTGAGACGGGATATTATCAAGCGCCAGCGAGTCGAAGAAGTCCTGCGGCGAAAGCAAACTTGCTTGAAAAATCAAGCACAGCAATTAGAGCAAACTGTGCGAAAGTTGCAGCAAACTCAAACTCAATTAGTGCAAACCGAAAAAATGTCTTCTTTGGGACAAATGATTGCCGGTATCGCTCACGAAATTAACAATCCTGTTAATTTTATCTACGGCAACCTTTCCCACGCCAGCCACTACATCAAAGAATTGCTCCAACTGTTGGAACTTTACCAGCAGCACTATCCCGAACCAGTCTCGGAAATTCGGGAAGCAGCAGCAGAGATGGAAGTCGATTTTTTAGTAGAAGACTTATCTAAGCTAGTGTCTTCTATGCAAGTAGGAACCGAGCGCATCCGCCAAATAGTTGTGTCGATGCGTAATTTTTCGCGATCGGATCAATCTAACATCAAGCTCGTTGACATTCACGAGGGACTCGAAACCACTTTGTTGATTTTGCAGCACCGGCTCAAAGCCCACGGCGCACATCCAACTATCCAGATTATTAAAGAATACGGCAATTTGCCCCACATCGAGTGCTGTGCCGGTCAGATCAATCAGGTGTTCATGAATATTATCGGCAATGCTATTGATGCTTTGGATGAAGAAATCCAGCAAGGGGAATGGGCGACGAGAAATGCGAAAAATTCACCCCCGTCAAATCCTAGTTCTCCATTGACTCTTCCCACAATTACAATTCGTACTGAAGTTGTTGGTGGCGATTTTGTCGCGATCCGCATTTCCGACAACGGGCGGGGCATACCGGAGGAGATTCGCCGCCAATTATTTGACCCGTTTTTTACTACCAAACCAGTTGGCAAGGGCACTGGGTTGGGACTGTCGATTTCTTACCATTTAGTTGTGGAACAGCACGGGGGGCGACTCGACTGCGTTTCGGAAGCTGGACGGGGCACTGAATTTGCGATCGAGATTCCGATCGTCAGTTCTCATTAGTCAGCAGTCATAGGATTGAAGAATTGAAGAATTGAAAAATTGAAAAAGCTGTCGGAAACAGTGGTTTGTCCCGACGATCGCACGTTGCGACTGCTTTGATCGCCAGCCTCCATCACCGTATAACCGGCAGCCCCAGCTTCCTCGACGATCTTGGCGATCTTTTTCAGCAGCACCTTTTCAGCGGCACCTTTTCCGTGACAAGGCAATACTCTATGGTTTTTCCTTGAACCATATCTTTAAGTTTATGCCAAATATCTGCGAATTCATTACCCTCTGTTGAGAAAGATTGACTCAGATTAGCGGAATCATTTTATAAAAAACACTTATCTTTTTGACGCTATAGCAACCATTCAACCAGCAAATCTAAGTATAAACTTAAGAATACCGTTCAAGGCGAAAGCATAGATGTCTGTCTTCTGTTCGATATCAATGTCAGGTTTAAGCGTTCCAGTCTCTCTCCTTGAGACACTATCCATTCACAGGTGAATTTCTGACAGGTATTTCCCTAGCGGCGGGCCAGTGCCCGCCACCGCCACACACATTCGAGCAGCATGGAGCGTACACAATGAACAAGTTTGACTCAACTAAACTGCGGACCCAATTTGACAACACCAGCGAAGGCTGGCTAGTGCAGGTGTATAGTGGCGATCGCCGCCTGCTCTGTGTGTTCGATTCGTCTCACGCCTGGACTTTTTTGGTGGGCTGTGGGTTCGGTCTCCTACTGGCGGTGGGGTGGTTTAACCTTGCCAGTTACAGTCCGTCCACGACTTATGTGCCGACAACCACTCCCCCCGAAATGTGGATTGATTAGTTCAAAGCATTGCTATAAGAGTGGTGTTCACGCCACTCCTGTTCCCGATTTTGCTGATCCCATACCGTCCTCGGTGCAATATCCGTGTACATAAAAAAATCTGCGATCGCTATTTATGCTGACCAGAAATATACGGGTTTTATGAGAACAAAAGGAAAACTTATGATTTGAATTAAAAATTATTTGGCATATCCATGTAAAGCGATCGCAAGTTTGTGCGAATTTAAGGATAGACTTAATTACATAGAATTTTGGGTCTTAATAGATATTGATCTATAGAAGTTACTGCGGGACAGCGACACCTTCTAGCCCCATTCGGAGAGCGACCATCTCTGAATCCCCTGGCGACAGGTGTTCGCATAACACCTGTCGCCAGGGTTGAAGCGCTGCACCCTTACTTCTTAAATCTCACCGCTCACAATAATCGCTCTTTTTTAGAGGAGGCAGCAGGAGGTATTCATGGATTTTTTGTCCTTGTTCTTAATGGACTTCATTAAGCAGTTGCAGTCCCCAACGCTCGGGTTTTTGATTGGTGGTATGGTCATTGCCGCTCTCGGTAGCGAACTAATAATTCCAGAGGCGATTAATCAGATCATCGTCTTCATGCTGCTCATGAAAATCGGTCTGACCGGTGGTCAGGCGATCCGCAGTTCCAACCTGACGGAGATGTTGATACCCGCAGCTTCTGCTGTAGCGGTAGGGGTTCTTGTTGTATTCATCGCGCGCTATACGTTGGCGAAGCTGCCGAAGGTCAACACCATAGATGCGATTGCGACCGGGGGATTGTTTGGTGCTGTGAGTGGCTCTACCATGGCTGCAGCCCTGACCCTACTGGAAGAACAAAAGATGCCATACGAGGCATGGGCTGCCGCACTCTATCCCTTCATGGATATCCCAGCGCTCGTAACGGCGATTGTGGTGGCCAACATTTATCTCAACAAGAAGAAGGGTAGTCCAGCAGCCCACTCTACCGTGCAGGAGTCTTTCAGCAAGCAACCCGTTGCAGCAGGCGATTATCCCGATCAGCAGGATTATCCCCGCAATCGGCAAGAGTATCTCAGCAAGCAGCAGAAGCCTGCGGATAATCGGGTCAAGATATGGCCGATCGTGCAAGAAAGCCTCCAGGGTCCTGCCCTATCGGCAATGTTGCTCGGCATTGCTCTTGGCCTGTTCACCCAGCCGGAAAGTGTCTATAAAAGCTTCTACGACCCCCTCTTCCGCGGCTTGCTTTCGATCTTGATGCTGGTCATGGGTATGGAGGCTTGGTCAAGACTTGGCGAACTACGTAAGGTGGCCCAGTGGTACGTCGTGTATAGCGTAGTGGCACCGGTGGTGCATGGGTTCATCGCCTTCGGTCTCGGCATGATTGCCCACTACACCACAGGATTCAGCCTGGGCGGTGTTGTGATCCTGGCTGTTATTGCCGCCTCCAGTTCAGACATCTCAGGTCCGCCCACGTTGCGAGCCGGGATTCCGTCGGCCAATCCCTCCGCCTACATCGGCGCATCCACAGCCATCGGTACACCCATTGCGATCGGCTTGTGTATACCGCTCTTCCTCGGGCTGGCCCAGGCGATCGGTGGCGGCTAATCCCAGACGGGTCGCGGTCTGTCGGCGCTCCCTTGCTCCAACAGACCAAGCAACTCAATATATTAAGATCAACATACGTAGGTAAGGAGGTAACCAACATGCCCAAGCCAGCCAAAAAGCTTGTCATCGTCACGGAAAAGATTCTGCTGAAGAAGATCGTCAATATCATCGAAGAAGCCGGGGCAACCGGTTATACGGTTCTGGAAACCGGCGGTAAAGGCAGTCGCAACGTGCGATCGTCGGGGCAACCTAGCGTTTCTGACACCACGGCGAATATAAAATTCGAGGTGCTCACCCCCGATCGGGATATGGCGGAGAATATTGCCGATCAGGTCGCAGTCAAGTTTTTCCTCGATTTTGCGGGCATGATCTATATCTGTGACGCGGAGGTACTGTACGGGCACAGTTTCTGTGGACCAGACGGCTGTTGAACCGAGACGATACAGACCTAAGAAGCCGGGGCATGACCCCGGCTTTTTAGTAGCCGTATTTCTTGCCTGCGGACTTGGGTCTCAGTTGCAGTCCCCAGCGCTCGGCTTTCTGATCGGTGGTATGGTCATTGCCGCCCTCGGTAGCGAACTGCAAATTCCAGATGCGATCTATAGCCCAGGCTCGAATAGTGATTGAACATATTAATAGGAGTCTAAAAGTTTTCAAATTTTTGTCAAGTCGTTATAATCCTCGCCGCCGTTATGGTCTCCGTTGTAATTTGTTGTCAACACTTTACAATTATCAGTGAGATATCAGGTCTAAAATTCAAAACTTTTAATTTTAACATAGATTTTTTTTTCAATAGGTCTAATATACCGACAATCCCCCACTCGAATCCTCGCCCACTCTCGGAGGCTCCCTCACTGCAAAACTCGGACACTTCCCCACCTATTCCTAAAAATTCACAATTTTTTACAAAACACCCGAAACCTCAGCAAAGTCAATCTTTCCCAATCTAAAATCTAAAATCTAAAATCTAAAATCCCATAACTTTGCCCTCGCCTGACCCAAGCGATCCGAACTAACTTCGAGTTTGCCTCATCCACTAGCGTCTTGATGACCGTTCGAGTTACCCGCACAATCCATCAACTGCCTGCATCCTAGCCCGAAAGCCCAAAGCCCAGATTGTTTGATTCGTTTATTTTTGTTTTATTTTTGTACCTCTTTATATTAAGAAAGTATTTTAAAATTAATTTAAAAGCTAAAAAAAATATAAAAATAGATTTTTATATCAAAAAACCAGTTAAGATTCCCAAAGATGCAAAATAAACAAATTTACTAGCATTTTCATTTAGACGCCCCCTTTCTTTTCATCGCAAGTTAGCTAATAATGCTTTCAACGAGGTGACTAAGGGCCGAGTCCAAAATTGGTCTAACCCAAAGACGGATACAAGCCCCAAACAAAAGTCGTCGAGCTCGAAAATTTTAGTTAAAGAGAAGCCCCAGATTCATCTGTGGAGTCGATTCTTTAATCTCAAATCTGAAATCTCAAATCGACTGAAATTAAGGAAATTGCAATTGGGCTATGGCAATTGGGCTATGGCAATTGGGCGATCGCCCAATTGCAGGAAACCCCAGCCCTCATCGTTTTGATAGAAACCTATAGGAGAACCAAGAGTGAAACTAGCAGTTTACGGAAAAGGTGGAATTGGTAAATCAACAACAAGCTGCAACATCTCCGTTGCCCTAGCCAAGCGCGGCAAGAAAGTTTTGCAAATCGGTTGCGATCCAAAGCACGACAGCACATTTACCCTCACTGGCTTCTTGATACCCACAATTATTGACACCCTTCAGCAAAAGGACTATCACTACGAAGACGTTTGGCCCGAAGATGTCATCTACAAAGGCTACGGCGGCGTTGACTGCGTAGAAGCAGGTGGCCCTCCTGCAGGAGCTGGCTGCGGCGGCTATGTAGTCGGTGAAACCGTCAAACTGCTCAAAGAACTCAATGCCTTCGACGAATACGACATTATCCTGTTCGACGTGCTCGGTGACGTAGTGTGCGGCGGTTTTGCAGCCCCCTTGAACTACGCCGATTACTGCATGATTGTTACCGACAACGGGTTCGACGCTTTATTTGCCGCCAACCGCATCGCCGCCTCAGTCCGCGAAAAAGCCCGCACTCACCCGTTGCGGCTCGCTGGTTTAATTGGCAACCGCACCTCAAAGCGCGACTTGATCGACAAGTACATTGACTCTGTACCCATGCCGGTGCTGGAAGTGCTGCCCCTGATTGAAGACATTCGCGTTTCTCGCGTTAAAGGCAAAACATTGTTTGAGATGGCAGAAAGCGATCCTTCCCTCAATTACGTCTGCGATTACTACCTCAACATCGCTGACCAGATTTTGGCAATGCCCGAAGGAGTAGTGCCCAACGACACGCCCGATCGCGAATTATTTGCCTTACTTTCAGATTTTTATCTAAATCCAGTGCAACCGGTGGTCAAGAAGGAGGAAGATGAGCTAGACCTGATGATGGTTTAATAGGTCTAGCGATCAGGATGAGGATAAAGAGGTTATGGCTTTTTTTGATACTTTTTCAGTTGCTCTCAAACAGAAGTGGTTGGACTACTACCAGGTAAATCGGGCTTGGCTGCTCCTGCACATGACGGCTGACAACACGGTCGCCACACCCGACGGCGGGAAAAGGCCTGTTTCTTACCTCATCCTGGGAATTGCGGCTGCCCTGGAGCCGGAACTCCAGCAATTAATGCTGCCCTTCTCAAAACTCAAGCCGGATGCAGACAGCCTGATCGAAGTGTTGGGGCTAAATTTTGACCCGGACATCGCGCTGGGTATGCCCTCAAATATCGTGCCGCAGACGATCGGCACATCTCCAACACCCACAGCAGCTCAAACTGCAACTGCTACACCCGCAGCGGCTCAAACTGCAACTGCTGCACCCGCAGCGGCTCAAACTGCAACTGCTGCACCCGCAGCGGCTCAAACTGCAACTGCTGCACCCGCAGCGGCTCAAACTGCAACTGCTGCACCCGCTGATGCCAAATCTAATAAATTGGGCGGTGCGGCGTTAGCAGCAGCCGGAGTAGTCGCCGGAGTCGCCGGAGCAGCCGGTCTGGCTGCGGCGGCGTCAGCACTCAGCTCCGACGACGAATCCTTCGATGAGTTTGAGGAAGAAGCAGTCTCCGACTTCGACATGGG
>NZ_JAUBOQ010000058.1:0-11431 GCF_036700325.1 Microcoleus sp. Z1_B2 | reverse complement strand
CGATGACGAGGAAGAAGCAGTCTCCGACTTCGACATGGGCGATGACGAGGAAGAAGCAGTCTCCGACTTCGACATGGGCGATGACGAGGAAGAAGCAGTCTCCGACTTCGACATGGACGATGACGAGGAAGAAGCGGTCTCCGACTTCGACATGGACGATGACGAGGAAGAAGCGGTCTCCGACTTCGACATGGACGACGATGAGGAAGAAGCCTCGGCTTTGGACGGTCTCGGTCTAGAAGACGATGAGGAAGACGCCGTATCTGACTTTGATATGGGCGAAGATGAGGAAGACGCCGTATCTGACTTTGATATGGGCGACGATGAGGAAGACGCCGTATCTGACTTTGATATGGGCGATGACGAGGAAGATGAAGCCTTGGCTTTGGGCGGTCTCGACCTCGGCGATGATGACGAGGAAGATGAAGCCTCGGCTTTGGGCGGTCTCGACCTCGGCGATGACGAGGAAGATGAAGCCTCGGCTTTGGGCGGTCTCGACCTCGGCGATGACGAGGAAGATGAAGCCTCACAATTTGGGACTTTGACCTCTGGAGATCTCGAATCGGGGATTTCCGATCCGTTTGGGGAAGAAGATGCAGAGTTTGTCGCCGAAGAAATACCCGATCCTTTTGGGACAGCGACCTCAGATGACCTAGACATGGATCTGGGCGACTTGGACGATGACGGTATTGACGATTTCTCTGTATCTGATGACGATGACCTCGACGATCTCGGACTCGACGATCTGGGGGAAGCAACTACCGGAGATCCAGATGAAGATGATTTAGATGCTCTAGATCTCGGTGATTTGGATTCCGACGATGAAGATGAAGAAATTTCCGGCTTTTTATCTGATTTTAAGTGAGGTTGTTGCGATCGCCCGCGTCTCTTCTAGTCTTGAAGTTTCCCGCTCTATTTGTGAGTTGTGAGTTGCGAGTTGTTAATTTTTAATTAGCTCCAACTCACAACTGCCAAAAGGCTTTTTGCCTTAGCGAGTTGAAGTAAACTAAATCCCTGCTGTGAGGGATTGTATGCCCTCGCGCAGAATTTTTTAGCCAGAATTTTGGATGCTGCGGCGGCTGCGGAAATATTGAGTTTGCTGCATCTATTTTTCAGAGAAATTACGCCAAAACCAGGTATTTCTATTATTGTTCGCTGCTTCAGCGCGATCGCACTTTCACAGGTGTTTCCTCGCCACTGCGCCTGTTCGCGTTCGAGAGGAAAAACAACCTGAAAAACCACTTATGCTTGTCCGCAGCAAGAGATGCGATCGCAAAATCCAGGTGTTTCCTCGCTCCGCCGCAATTCCTGTTCGAGACGAAAAACAATTTAAAGGGAGAAGATTTGAGATATGACTGCTATTACTACTAATGAACCGGAAGCTTTAAACTTTGAATGCGAAACAGGCAATTATCACACTTTTTGTCCGATTAGCTGCGTAGCTTGGCTTTATCAAAAAATTGAAGATAGTTTTTTCTTGGTCATCGGTACTAAGACTTGCGGCTATTTCTTGCAAAACGCCATGGGCGTGATGATTTTTGCTGAGCCTCGCTATGCGATGGCTGAGTTGGAAGAAGGGGATATTTCCGCTCAGTTAAACGATTATGATGAGTTGAAGCGGCTGTGTTTGCAAATTAAGCGCGATCGTAACCCCAGTGTAATTGTCTGGATCGGCACTTGCACCACCGAAATCATCAAAATGGATTTGGAAGGGTTAGCGCCGAAACTCGAAGCAGAAATTGGCATTCCCATCGTCACAGCGCGCGCTAACGGCTTGGATTACGCTTTTACTCAAGGGGAAGATACCGTTTTAGCAGCGATGGCTGCTAAATGTCCTGAGAAAGCGCCCGTGATGGAATCTCAGAAACAAGAACGCAATGCTATCTCTCAACTGCTGAATTTCGGCAAGAAAAAAGAGGAAGTTGCAGCAGATGAATCGGAATATGTCAAGCACACACCGCTGGTACTTTTCGGTTCTTTGCCCGACCCAGTTGTCACTCAGCTAACTCTAGAATTGAAGAAGCAAGGAATCAAAGTTTCCGGTTGGCTTCCTTCCAAGCGCTACACTGAATTGCCAGTCTTGGAAGAAGGTTATTATGTATCTGGCATGAATCCGTTCTTGTCGCGTACTGCTTCTACGTTGATGCGCCGCCGCAAGTGTAAGCTAATTGGTGCGCCATTCCCGATCGGCCCTGACGGAACTCGCGCTTGGATTGAAAAGATTTGCTCAGTGTTGGGAATTGAACCAAAAGGTTTGGACGAACGGGAAGCGCAAATCTGGGCAGGTTTGGAAGATTACCTGCAAATAATTCGCGGTAAATCTGTCTTCTTTATGGGAGACAATTTGCTGGAGATTTCTTTAGCACGTTTCTTGATTCGCTGCGGCATGACTTGCCCGGAAATCGGCATTCCTTACATGGACAAGCGCTATCAGGCGGCTGAATTGGCTTTGTTAGAAAAGACTTGTCACGAGATGGGAGTTCCTACTCCTCGGATTGTGGAGAAACCAGACAATTACAATCAGTTGCAGCGGATTTACGAGCAGAATATTGATTTGGTGATTACTGGTATGGCTCACGCTAATCCTTTGGAAGCGCGGGGAATTAATACTAAGTGGTCTGTTGAGTTTACTTTTGCTCAGATTCACGGCTTTGGTAATGCGCGGGATATTTTGGAGTTGGTGACTCGTCCGCTGCGCCGGAATAATTCGCTGAAGGATTTGGGTTGGGGTAATTTGGTGAAGAATGAAGCGAAGATTTAATTTCTGAATTACACCTGATTCATAGGGAGGGTGGGCAATGCCCGCCCTTATTTATTAGAATAGTATAAGCATCCATAAAAATTTATGGGCAAGTTAGGAAAACTGGTAGAACAATTTTTAGCAAATCCACCAGAAGTGCGGTTTGACGATGTGTGCTATATCCTAACTGCTTTTGGGTTTGAAGAAAAGGGATCGAAAGGAAGTCACCATTCTTTCCGAAATGCCGATGGATTAAAGATTACAGTCCCTAAAAAGGGCGGTCAGAAGGTAAAAGGAGTCTACGTTAAGCAAATTGTGGCATTATTGAAGTTAGAGGAATGGAGCGATGAATCAGAAGATGAAAGTCAAGCTTAAATCCCTAGATTATTACTTGAGCCTGAAATATCCTATCAATTTTTATCCAGAATCAGAAGGTTATACAGCTATAATAAAAGACCTTCCTGGCTGTATGTCTCAGGGTGAAACCTTGTCCGAAGCGATGGAGAATATTCAGGAAGCTAGGGAATTGTGGATAGAGACTGCTTATGAGTGCGGCGATGAGATTCCTTTACCTGCAACCGAGGTTGAGTATAGTGGAAGTCTATCTTTACAGATTCCTAAATCTCTACATTTGAGTTTAGCAGAAAAAGCGGAAAAGGAAGGAGTTAGTCTTGACCAGTACATTCTGCTTGTGTTAAGTAAAGCAGGCTAAAATATAATCAGATAAGGATTATCAAGTTTGAGGCACGCTTCAAGGGCGATTCCCTGCGGGATAGCTTCGCTTCACGCTTTTTTATTTTTTTATGAACCGCTAATGCAGGCAGATTAACAAAGATTAACGCGGATGAAGAGTGCGATCGTACTTTTGAATCCATCCCCTGTGGGGTAGTTTCGCTCGCGCGCACTTTTCCCCTGCCTTTCCAGAATCCCAGGCTACACGCCCGCAACACGATCGCAAGTACGATCGCCTATAATCGAAACTAGCCCAACTCTCATCAGTTGAGAAACCGCCATGAGTCAAGACAAGGAAGAAATTAGCTATTCAGAGAAAACAGAACGTCTCAGAGTTATCGGTCAGTTTATCAAAACTGTGACACCGATGATTTGGACGATCGTAATTCTAGTAGTCATCATTCCCCTATTCGGTAACTTTCTAATTTCCCAGTCACTAACAAATACCGGAACCACAGCAGTTGTAGTCTCGCCGCCACACGATTTCAGCAAAGTCAACCAAGACATAAAAAACGCCATCCAAAAATCCCATATAACAGCCGAAACTTTCGCCTCAAAAGAGTTGGACAAATGGGAAACTGAAGTAATCGCGCGGGTTGACAATAGTTTCCTCGATTGGTACTTTGATTACTTCACTCAAAAAAAGATGGAGTTTACCGTACCTTTTAACTTCGTGAAATCTGCCGTACTCAACAGATTTGATATGACAGCAGCATCTCGTGCTGTTTCCGAAAAATTAACCGAAGACTTTCAAAGAGAATTTGCTAACCGCGTGCTGGTACCCAAAAACGCTCAACTGCGATTTCAATTAATCACTCAAGATACTGCTAATTTGTATATATCAGAAGTTAGCAAAAATGTGAAAGTAGTTCAAAATAATTATAATATACCGCAAGTACAATGGGACAAATATCTGAACGATATTGCCACCACAATTAGCGACAAAGGAAACGTCTCGAATTTATCATTAAAAGTATTAGTTGGCGGCAGCGGCTACTTAATTGCTAAACCCTTAATTTTGGGAGTTGCAACTAAAGTTGGCAGCAAAGTTACGGCAAAAGTTGCCAGCAAAGCCGCCGCCAAAATGGCAACAAAAACAGGCGGTACAGTTGCTAGTCAGTTGGGAGTAAGTTTAATAGATCCGATTGTCGGCATCGGAATTATCATTTGGGACTTGTGGGATTACAATCACACAGTCAAAGTAGAAAGACCGATTTTGCGGGAACACATTGTAGAATACTTGAAAGATGTCAAAAAGTCCCTCCTCACAAATCCTGAAAGCGGAATCATGGCAGCAATTTATCAGTTGGAAAGCGGTATTTTGAAGTCACTTTAATCATTGAAATCCCGTCTGAATGATGTGTGTAAATCCCCGAAAAGTGGTAATTCCACTACAAGAAGGAAAGGGGGTAGACCATTAGTTAGTGCTAGCAGCGCGCGAGCCGACTCGCTACATGAGCGCGATCGAACACCCGACTGTGGGCGATCATCGCGCTCATGTAGCAAAAAAAGAGAAAAAAATGAATGTTAAATGAGGCAAAAAAAGAGAGGATGTTGGGAGAAAAAGAATAGTTGCACAACTATATTTGCCCTAAAAAGATATCCCTTAATGGACGATACAACAAGGTTTTAGACTCATCTTACACGGATTAAGTTGTCGCCATTTTTTTAAAATTAGCTGTCGATTATGACTTGTGGCATTTACAGCAGAAGAATTTAAAAGCTCGGATTGACAGGGTATAGTTCGGGGGGGAGTGCGTTTTACCGATGAAGCTCTACGGCGAGGTTTGTAGGGATTTTCTGAAGTATTTGACGGAGTTGTTTTAGTTCAAAAAGGCATAACTTCTCAGCCGGAAGTTTTGTCGGCTTGGCCGAAATTGCGGCCAGAAACCGCACTGTTGACGAAATAGCCGAAAGCCAAGGATCGAGTCGGCAGTTGCGATCGCCCCCTTAAACTAGAATCAAGTAAAATTGCAAGTATTGGTCGATCGACCCCTCCTTACTCGACTATATTTGGATTCAAGGTTTGCTATACTCCAGAAATATACACATATTAACCTTTGGAAAATCAATAGGCCGGAGCTATGACATCCTATGCAACCTCTACAGCAAGAGCCGAGATGAGTGAGATCCGGCGCTTGAAAAACATACTGCCCCCAGAACTCCAAAGTTGGGTAACAGTAGAAAAAACAATAGAAGTTAATCCTACCCTGATCCGCAGCGAAGAAATAGGCAAAGACCAGGTAGAAATCCAAATAGACCTGATCCGCTGGGAACAGCTAGCAATGGATCAGCGGAACCTCCTATTTTGGCACGAAGTCGCCAGAATCCAAAACGACACCATTCCCAGAGACGGTTGGGAAATGGCAGCCCTCGCCATTGGTTTAGGCGGCGCTGTCGGCGAACTTTGGGTGCAAGACGGCTTGCTGCTGTTACTAGCCCTATCCCTGTGCGGCGTCTCCGGCTGGAGACTTTACCAAAAAAACAACGGAGAGAAAAGTTTAAAAGAAGCAATAGACGCCGACGAAAAAGCCCTCGCCCTAGCCACCCGCTTCGGCTACACTCTCCCAAACGCCTACAAAAGCCTCGGCAGCGCCTTAAAAACCTTAATCGAACAAACCTCCAAAAAACAGCAGCGGGCTAAATACGAAGCTCGTCTCCAGGCCCTCAAACGCAACGCAGCCAAAGCCAAAGCCAAAGTCAAACCCATCACCCGCGAAACCTCTCAGTCAGAAAACGTCTACAATTCTTAAGCTCATCCCCCCGACGCTTGTTACGGGGGTTTTCCAGTTAACCGTTAACTGTTGACTTCGGTGTTAGCTGTTAACTGTTAACTGCGATGGCTATCCGGTGCAAGACACGCACCAAAATGATTAACGACAAGATTAATCGGCCTGAATCCACAAAAATCTTGATTCCGATGTCAAAGTTTGGCCTCGACGATGTTCAAAAATCTTTAGGCCAAAACTGGCACTGGTAGACTTAAGTCTATTTTTGCCTTTGATATCATTCTCGGTGGGCGAGTTGGCAGGCATTTTTGTAAAGTTTGTATAAAGCTAGCCTTTTGTTAACCATAATATTTGGTAAAGGTGGAGCTGCTAGGACAGAATAGGCTAAAGACATCAGCTTGAAATTTGAAACCAGGACTTCATGGTCAGTCAAACCCCAGAGGCAGATTTTCGGGTAACGTACTCGGACGAGATTCCCTCAGTTCACATACCCGTGCGCTTGAGCGTACTTGAAGCCGTAAACTTCAAGACAACCTGTCAGCAACTTTTTTCGGGCAGCACCGTTCCCAGCAAGATTGTCCTAGACTTCAGTCAGACGACATTCATCGACAGTAGCGGGATAGGTGCTTTAGTCAGCAATCTGAAATTTGCCAAACAGCGAGAGAGTGACTTGGTGCTCCGAAGCCTCAAGCCGCAGGTGATGGCAGTATTTGCTCTCACCAGCCTAGATCAAGTGCTGACGATCGAGCAGCCATCTCCAACCTCAACTCCCACAGAGACCAAGCCCTCGGACAATCAGCTACCGATGACCCACCCTTCAGTGCAATCGTGGGTGAAGCGGCTGATAGATATCGTTGGGGCAATCGTCGGTTTGATAATTACAGGAATTTTGCTCGTACCCATAGCTGCCGCCATCACTATCAACGATCCAGGCCCGATATTTTTCGGTCAAACCCGCTGTGGCTGGATGGGCAGACAATTTCGGATTTGGAAATTTCGATCGATGTGTACCAACGCCGAAGCTATGAAAGCCCAAATCAAAAACCAGGCTTCTGGCGCATTTTTCAAAAATGACAACGACCCGCGGATTACTAAAGTCGGGCGCATCTTACGCAAAACCAGCCTCGATGAACTGCCGCAGTTTTGGAACGTGCTCAAAGGCGAAATGAGTCTAGTCGGCACCAGACCGCCTACCCCAGACGAAGTTGAGCGCTACGAAGTCCCTCAGTGGCAGCGTTTGGATGTCAAACCCGGGATGACAGGGGAATGGCAAGTCAACGGTCGCTCTCAAGTCCGCGATTTTGAAGATGTCATCCGTTTAGATTTAAAATACCAACAAAACTGGAGCTTGATGTATGACTTGAAACTAATTGTTAAAACTGTAACAGTCCTGTTTAACAAAAATAGTGGCGCTGTGTAGGAACCCTCAACAACCCACCGCTGAACTTTGAGGTGGTGTTGCCGACGGGGGGCGGGAACTCGAACTCGATACTTAGTCAAGCAGACGATCGCTAGCGATACCTAGGTTAGCATTAAGTGTTAAAATTCACACGCCCAGAAAATGCACAGCTAGTTGCCAGCTCTGCAATCAGAGCATTAATAATTAGCAATTGACGAGTTCGAGTCATACTCGAATGATCCCAGCATGATTTTCGAGGACGAGAAGAACTCACCTGTGTTTAGAAAAGTAGCGACTGCTAACACAGTCGAAGCTTAAATCACTGCCTCCCAAGCTGACTCGGAAATTTTCCCTATTTAAACGCCCTACCGAGGCGGGTTACAGTATCGGAAGTCTCTCATTTGCTGTGCGAGTAAATGGTGCGAAAGGAATGCTCACCTTGAGGCAAAACGGGCTTCTTCAACTCAAGCTTGACTTAACTAATATGTTGCCAAGACCTTGCCCTCCTTTTTCTCTCCCTCCGGCGCTGAGTACAGCGGTGGTGGGGGCCGACCTGGGGGAAGAAAGATGAAAGACAAGCAACCAAAGGCCGAGTGGCACCTGCAGGTTGAAACAGACCTGAATGCTTTAACATCCGTTTTGGAATGGTTGGAGAATATCGTTTTGCCCATGATACCAGCGGATTTTTGGTGGCAGTGCCGACTGATAATCAACGAAGGCTTTACAAACGCTGTCCGCCACGCTCACCAGAACTTGCCCTCCACAACGCCCATAGACATTGAGGTAAAAGTGTTTGCCGATTACTTAGAAATTAGGATTTGGGACAGGGGTCAACCCTTCAACTTAGAAGCAAAGCTGCACTCGATTATGCAAGAGCAGCGCGATCCTTTGGACAGAGAAGGAGAAAGGGGACTGGTGTTCATGTACAAGCTCACAGACGACCTTCGGTATATCCGTACCGACGATCGCCGCAACTGCCTGGTAATGCGAAAAAACATTAGCTGAGGGCGCGATACCCGCCCGGTAAGGGCGGCTTCTTTCGCAAGCAGTGGAAGATCCCCTCGCTCCCTATTGTCCTACCCGGAACCCAACCACATCGTCTGCAATTGTGCGGGTGCAGGCTCGATGCACGCGACTGGAGGACAATTTGCTTCAAAATAAATATTATGCGTATTCTAATTTATTCCTATAACTACTATCCAGAGCCGATCGGCATTGCCCCCCTGATGACAGAACTAGCGCAAGGCTTAGTCAAGCGCGGCCACCAAGTCCGAGTCGTCACAGGAATGCCCAACTATCCGCAGCGGCGGATTTATCCGCAATATGAGGGCAAATTTTACCTCACCGAAGAACACAACGGCGTCACAATTCAGCGCAGCTATCTGCGCGTCAACGGCCCCCACCCCAGCCTCCTAGACCGACTTGTGCTAGACGGCAGTTTTGTAGTCTCCAGCGCCGTCCAAGCCTTCAGAGGCTGGCGTCCCGACGTGATTTTCTCGACAATGCCCCCTTTACCGATTTGCGTCCCAGTCGCCTTTTACGGCTGGATTCGCGCTTGCCCGATCGTCCTCAACGTTCAGGATATCGTCTCAGAAGCAGCCGTGCGCGTCGGCTTGGTCAAAAAAAACGGACTGCTAGTTGGCATTGCTGACGCCTTAGAAAAATTTGCCTACAACACAGCCAGCCAAGTCAGCGTCATCGACAGCGGTTTTGTCAAAAAATTGCACTCTCAGGGAGTACCCCCGGAAAAAATAGTTTGCGTTCCCAATTGGGTTGATGTCAATTTCATTCGGCCCTTACCCAAGGAAAGTAACTCATTTCGAGAAACTCACAAACTCAAGGGCAAATTTGTCGTTCTCTATGCTGGCAATATTGCCCTAACTCAAGGCTTGCAAACAGTTGTCCAAGCAGCGGCTCGTTTGAAACACATAACCGAAATTGCTTTTGTAATTGTGGGGGAATCAACAGCACTGGCGCGCTTGCAACAAGATTGCGAAACTTACAAAGCTAATAATGTAATGTTGCTACCATTTGAACCGCGAGAAAAATTGCCGGAATTGTTAGCTGCTGCTGATGTTAGTTTAGTCGTACAAAAGCGTCGCGTTACTAACTTCAATATGCCTTCAAAAATTCAAGTAATTCTCGCCAGTGGTCGGGCAATTTTGGCGTCGGTTCCCGAAACTGGTACGGCCCAGAAAGCAGTGCAGCAAAGCGGTGGCGGGGTGGTGGTAGCGCCGGAAGATCCGCAGGCTTTGGCTGATGCAGTTGAAGATTTGTACTTGCACCCCGCTAAGGTGGATGCGTTGGGCGAGCAAGGCAGAAGTTATGCTGTAGAGAATTACGGATTTGAGGAAGCTTTGAATCATTATGAAGCTTTATTTGCGGCGGTGGCAGCGAGTCATGGTGAGAAAATATTGGAGCCTTTGCCGAAATGATCGCTAGGGGCGATCGCTCCGGTAAATGAAATCGATCCAGTTGACAAGATAAAATTAGTAAGATGGGTGTAGAATAGCAACTTAGGAATGAAAAATCAATAAATTGATGAGTTATCGGTTATAATGAATATAATAAAAAAAGTGTGAGATTACAATTTTCACTCCTAGACAGATAGACTCACAACAGATTTTTCTCCTTAACTATTCTAATTGACTTTTAAACTCATGTTTTATTTAATTCAATTGACTCATAAATGATAAAATTTTATAAATCATTATCAGAAAAGGATAAAATAAGGTATGCAGCTTTCTTAAACTCAAAAATTAGGGTGGGGTGGAATTAGCTATGTAATGCAACTTGTGGGATGCAGTCGAAATACCCTCATCAAGGGATTGGAAGATTTAGAAAAAATGGACGAACCGACACTCAATAGTTCCAGGATCAGAAAGAAAGGAGGGGGAAGAAAAAGTATTCTGTCTACTCAAATAGGCATTGATGCAGCCTTTTTATAACTTTTAAAAAATTCACAGCCGGATACCCGATGAATGAATGAATCAAAGAAACTAATTTGACGCATAAAGAAATAGCTTCTGGATTACGGGCGGCAGGTTTTACCATTAGTCTCCCGTTAGTTGCCAAACTATTAAAAAAGCATGGGTATGTGAACGAAAAGCTCAAAAAAAACAAACAATAGAAATCAATCAAAATCGGGACTATCAATTTAAAAAAATTGCTAGACTTCATGCAGAGTATAGAGAAGCCAGCAATCCTATCCAACCGTTTTGATACCAAAAAGAAAGAAATTTCAAGAATTTTGTATCGTCTGAGAACTCTCTATACAAAGGAACCTGTCACTACTTTCGCTCATGATTTTTGGAGTTTAGGTCACGGCAAAGTAATTACCCAGGGAATTTATGATTGTTAATAAAATCGAGGATAGATAACATTAATAAATAGTAAATATACCAGTTAATTAGCCTGTGACTCTTTAAAAAACTGGTAGGATAATTATGGTAAAGCTACCTAAGCTGTGGAGCATTTAAACCAGTAACGAGGCTTGTATGGTGCGTCAATAGATTTTAGATTTTAGATGAAAGAATTGACCCCACGTATAAATGCGGGGGCGTGAGGGTTTTCGATTTGAGATGCTTTCGATTGATTCCACGGATAAATCACGTGGCGGGTACCATAAAAAAATTCGTTGTCAGGAGTGAACACTTACGCGCTTATGCGGGAAACACTTCTGTAATGACGCACCTTACCTGGAGCGTTAATGGTTTAAATGCTCCACAGCTTAGGAATGAGAATTAAATAACTACCACTCTTGAAAGTGGGATGGGCGTCCCGCCCGTCCAAAAAGGACGGGCGGGACGCCCATCCCACAATAACAATTAA
>NZ_JAUBOQ010000057.1:0-39738 GCF_036700325.1 Microcoleus sp. Z1_B2 | reverse complement strand
AGATTTTAGATTTTAGATTTTAGAGGCGACCCCACGGATAAATGCGGGGGCAATAAGTGATTTTCGATTTTCGATTTTGGATTGATTCCACGGATAAATCACGTGGCGGGTACCATCAAGAAATTCGCTTGTCAGCCTACTTTTACCAAATCCGGGTTAAAAACCCCGATCGGACTCAGCGCTTGCAACGGTTCAAGAGCAAAACTTTCGTCCGCACAGAGGGGGAGTGAAGAATAAAGGGGTAAAAATCCCGGATTTGGCATTAATTAATCAATCCGCAAATTGAAAGGCAAGCGAACGTAAATCCCCTGCGGGTCGTTCATCGACTTGATCGCAGCCAATTCCTCTTGCATTTTCTTAAATTCGGCCGTTAGCGGGTCGAGTTTGGCGGCTGGTTTCAAAACGTGAACGCCTGAAAGTCTTTCCAAAATTCGCTCCTCCAAAGTGCGGCGTTTTGGATATTCTTCCACCTTCCAATCGTCGCCTAGTTTAGCTTGCTTAGCAGCCTCTCTGACAGCATCTTCAAGACCGCCAATTTCATCCACTAAACCCAACTGTTTCGCGGCCGTACCAGACCACACCCTGCCTTGAGCAATTTCTTGTACCTGGTTTTTCGGCAGTTTGCGGGCGGTGGCGACTTTAGTAATAAATCGATCGTAAATGCTATCGACTCTCCTCTGAATATTCGCCAATTCTTGAGGATTTTTCGGGCGGGAAACCGTGTTAATATCTGCAAAGCGGGCGGTTTTCACCACGTCCCAAGTCAGGCCGTTGTTAGCAGCCAACTTTTCGGCGTTGAACCGCATTCCAAAAACGCCTATCGAACCGGTAATCGTATTCGGTTCGGCAAAAATGCGGTTGGAACCCATCGAAATCCAATAGCCACCGGATGCTGCTAAATTGCCCATTGAAACAATAACTGGTTTCTTTTTCCCCGTCAGCATTACTTCGCGTGCAATTACTTCGGCCCCCGTCGCGCTGCCTCCGGGACTGTTGACGCGCAAAACTACGGCTTTTACGTCGTCATCTTCTCGGATTTTCCGCATTGCTTGAGCGATGCGATCGCCTCCTACTTGAGTCGGGCCCCCTTCGCCGTCTACAATCTCTCCTTCAGCGTAAAGTATAGCAACTTGGTTTTTCTTGTCAGCGCGAGTTGAGTTTTTATTTTCAGCAATTCTCGCGTAGTTTTTCAAACTAATTTGCTTGAAAGATTTGTTTTCGCGATCGGTTCCTGTGAGTTTTTTGAGTTCTGTCGATACTTCGTCAAAGTATACAACTTTATCAACTAACTTGTTTTTGAGAGCTTCGTCAGCCATCAAAATTCCGCCCTTATCTGCAAGCGCTTGCAGTTGCGGCACAGTCACTTTGCGACTTGGGGCGACAGTTTTCAGGTATTCTCCCCACATATCTCCGAGCAACTTTTGAGTTTGCTGGCGATTTTCGGGACTCATTTTTGTCAGCAAAAACGGCTCAACGGCTGACTTGTATTTGCCGACGCGAGTGACTTGCACTCCCACGCCGTATTTTTCCAAAGCACCAGTGAGAAACATTGCCTGACTGCTAAAACCGTTGATTTCCAAAGCGCCGTAAGGATTTACGGCAATTGTATTAGCAACGGAACCGAGGTAATAATCTCGCTCATTCCAGTCCATCTGGTAAGCAAAAATGGGTTTTTTGGCATCTCGGAAACGCTGCAAGGCCGATCGAACTTCTTTGAGATTGGCAAACCCGCTGCTGCTCGAATTTGAGCTGCCTTCAAGATAAAGGCCAACGATTTTCGGGTCTTTTTTCGCATATTCGATCGTGTCTAAAACAGTCCGCAGCGTCACTGTATCGCCGGAATCTTCCGAAAGCACTTCTTCAATCGCCGCGCTAGTGCTGCGGCTCGGTTTGCTGTCGGTAATATTTAAAGAAAGGTCTAATACCAATACAGACTTATCTTTAACTTGCGGGCCTGAATCTTTAGACGACGATGCCGCCAGAGCAATTAGTAGTACCAGTCCCCCCAATCCGATGCTGCCCAGCAGCAACAATCCTAGGAAGGTTCCCAGTAAACTTGCACAGGTATATTTTAGGAAATCTTTCATTAGATAATTGGTAATTAGTTATTAGTCAATAGTCAATAGTCATTAGTTAGAGTATATCCGGTGAGAGTGGAATGATACCGAGACGAGCGTCCCGCTCGCACTGCAATCGGAATGATATTTTTCCGATGCCAGCGGAAACGATATTATGGGTAATTCCTGCAACTAGGATTTAGCAATTATCCTCTGTCGTAGTTATTAGCTAATGACTTTTGACTGCTGACTAATGACTTTTGACTGCTGACTCACTTTTATCTTAACCTTTCCAAAACCCCAGAATGTTTTAGCTCATCCAAATTACCGCAGCCCGTACAGAACATCACGGTGGCGATTTCTGCAATTAAAACCTCAGCTAGAAGGGCTGCGGCGGATTCCGATTCCGCAGCAGCTTGTAGAAACGGCCGCGCCAGTCCCGCAATATCCGCGCCAAGGGCGAGAGCCTTCGCTGCATCCAACCCATTCTGCAAGCCTCCAGAGGCAATCAGAGGAACATCCGGCGCTACGGCGCGGGTGCTGACAATGCACTCGGCTGTCGGTATTCCCCAGTCGGCAAAGGTTGCGCCCAACCTGCGCTGCTTGCCATCTTTAGCTCGCTCTCCTTCTATTTTCGCCCAAGAAGTGCCTCCGGCCCCGGCAATGTCGATCGCACCTACCCCGGCGGCGAGCAATTTCTTTGCCATTTTTCCTGAAATACCGTTGCCGACTTCTTTAGCAATAACTGGTACTGGTAATTTATCGCACAATTTGGCAATTTTATCTAGCAGTCCTTTAAAGTTAGTATCGCCTTCGGTTTGGACGCACTCTTGCAGCGGATTGAGGTGCAAAATTAGGGCATCTGCTTCGAGAATATCAATGATTTTTTGGCACTGTTCCAAACCGTAATTGTAGTTTAATTGAACGGCTCCGATATTTGCAAATAACAGAATATCTGGAGCGCGGCGGCGGACGGCAAATGTAGGAGCGAGTTGAGGATTTTCTACAACAATTCGCTGGGAACCGACTCCCATTGCTAGTTTGTATTCTTGCGCGACATCGGCGAGGCGATAATTGATTGTCTGGGCTAATTCTGTGCCGCCGGTCATTGAGGAAATTAGCAGGGGAACGGCTAGTTTTTTGTTGAGAAATGTGGAGGTTAAATCTATTTCAGTGCGATCGAGTTCTGGCAAACAGCAGTGTTCAAAACGGTAGCGTTCGAGGCCGCTGGTAGTTTCGCGAAATTGTACGTCTTCTTCGAGGCAAATCCGCAGGTGGTCTGCTTTGCGGGTTTCGGTTTGCGAGGGGGAGGTTAGCGGCAAGTTCACTGTGGCTATTTGGGGAAAGAGTTGTGATTTGGGAATATAGCAATTTTATTTCATTTTTGATTTTTTTTTATGAACCGCAGAGAGCGCAGAGGGCACAGAGGAGAAGAAAGGAGAGAGGTTCGCAAATCCTGTAAGGGTTGTTGTATTATCCAGGAACAGTCAGCGGCATTCCGTTATCTGAAGCTTTCAACTTGAGTAAAAAAGGAACTGCTTTTTGCACCCATGCTTTGACTGATGGGTAATTTGCCGCATCTTCTCCGAAACAAATGTCTAGCATATCGGTGTGAATTATCCCCGGATTCAAAGGAAATGCTGCCATACCTGCGGGCAATTCTTGAGCGAGCGATCGCGTAAGTCCTTCTATTGCCCACTTGGAAGCGCAATAGGGAGCGACTTCCGGCGAAGTTGACCTTCCCCAACCAGAACTAAAGTTGACAATTATGCCACTTTTTCGAGCAATCATTGCCGGGACAAAGTGACGAATTACATTAGCTGTACCTTTAATGTTAACATCAATTACCTGAGAAAATTCTTCGTTGCTGATATTCCAAAGAGGCGCGAGATGATTAGCTACGCCTGCATTATTAATTAACAAATCTGGGGGAGCATTTTTTGCCAGCATTTCTGTGGCCCAAGCTTTTACTCGATCGTCGTTGGTGACATCCAAACAAGTAAAATGGTGGGGCGCACTATATTTTTGTCGGAGTTTTTCCACCGCTTCGGAAGAACGGGCGCATCCCACAACTGTATGTCCCAATTCAATAAACTTTTCGGTCATGGCAAGACCTAGACCGCGACTGACTCCGGTAATTACAATTAATTTTGTCATAGATTTGCTCCAAGTTTGACATTAAGTAATACAATACATCTTGACCAAGAATTTCTTCATGTGGTACCCGCCACGTGATTTATCTCGCGCAAGTCAATCCAAAATCTAAAATCCTTGCGTCCCCCGAATTAATCTCGCGCAAGTCAATCCAAAATCTAAAATCTAAAATCTAAAATCGAATGACTGGTGAATTGACAAATCGATCGCAGGGAGAAAGCATGAAAGTAAAAGCAGCAGTTGCTCGCAGTGCCGGCAAACCTTTGAGCATTGAAACGGTTGATCTAGATGGGCCGAGGGCTGGAGAGGTGCTGGTGGAAATTAAAGCCACGGGTGTTTGTCACACTGACGCTTACACTCTTTCCGGTGCCGATCCAGAAGGCTTGTTTCCGGCTATTTTAGGCCACGAGGGAGCCGGGATTGTCGCAGAAGTTGGGCCGGGAGTCACGAGTGTCAAAGTGGGCGATCGGGTAATTCCTCTCTACATTCCCGAATGTCGCAACTGCGAATATTGTTTGAGCCGCAAAACTAACCTCTGTCAAGCAATTCGCCTGACTCAAGGCCAGGGAGTGATGCCCGACGGCACGAGCCGATTTTCCATAGATGGGCAGAAACTATACCATTACATGGGAACTTCTACCTTTGCTAATTATACAGTATTGCCAGAAATTGCGGTAGCCAAAATTCGCGAAGATGCTCCTTTTGATAAAGTTTGTTTAATCGGCTGCGGCGTAACAACTGGCATCGGCGCTGTCATCAATACTGCGAAAGTAGAGCCGGGATCTAATGTGGTAGTTTTCGGTTTGGGCGGCGTGGGTTTGAATGTAATTCAAGCAGCTCGCATGGTGGGAGCTAACATGATTGTCGGCGTAGACTTGAACCCCGACAAGCGAGAGATGGCGGAAAAATTCGGCATGACTCACTTTGTCAATCCCCGCGAAGTCGAAGGCGATTTAGTGCCTTATTTAGTAGATTTAACCAAAGGCGGCGCTGATTACAGTTTTGAATGTATCGGCAACATTAATGTGATGCGCCAAGCTTTAGAATGCTGCCACAAAGGTTGGGGCGTGAGCGTAATTGTCGGGGTAGCGGGAGCCGGTCAAGAAATTAGCACCCGCCCGTTTCAGCTAGTAACTGGTAGGGTTTGGAAAGGGACGGCTTTTGGTGGCGCAAAAGGCCGAACTGATGTGCCTAAGATTGTGGATTGGTACATGGACGGTAAAATTGATATTGACAGTCTGGTAACTCAGGTAATGCCGATCGACAAAATCAATGAAGCCTTTGATTTAATGCACAAAGGCGAAGTAATTCGCACAGTTTTGACATTTTGAAGGAAAAAGGAAGAAGGAAGAAGGAAGAAGGTACTCTTCCGCGCACCCAACATAACTTCTCTCTTCTCTCTTCCTCTGCGCCCTCTGCGCCCTCTGCGGTTAAAAAAAATCTAATTCAAAAATGAAATAGAATTAACATGATATCAGACTCCCTAAAACTGCACAAAGAACAGAAAAGTTTCCGTGGCAAACTCGGCTTTTACAGCCATCAATCCTCAACCTGCAACAGCGAGATGAAATTCGCAGTTTATCAGCCGCCGCAAGCTTTATCTCAACCCGTACCCGTCCTGTATTTTCTATCAGGTTTAACCTGCACAGAAGAGAACTTTATGGCAAAAGCGGGGGCGCAACAATTTGCGGCCAAATACGGGTTAATGCTGGTTGCGCCCGACACAAGCCCGCGCAATACAGGCATCCCTGGGGAAGATGACGATTGGGATTTAGGAAGTGGTGCAGGTTTTTATGTTGATGCGAAAGCCGCACCTTGGAATGCTCACTATCGAATGTACAGTTATGTGGTTGATGAATTGCCGAATTTAATCGCCGACAATTTTCCGGCGATACCGGAAAAACAAGGAATTTTCGGTCATTCGATGGGCGGACACGGGGCTTTAATTTGTGCGTTGAAAAATGGATCTCGCTATCTTTCAGTTTCCGCTTTTGCGCCGATTTCCGCGCCAATGCGCTGCCCTTGGGGACAAAAAGCTTTTGCAAACTACCTCGGCAGCGACAAAGAGATTTGGAGGGCTTGGGATGCTAGCGAATTGGTGCTTGAGGCGCAATACAACCGTCCGATTCTGATTGACTGCGGCACGGCTGATTCGTTTCTTGCTGATGGGCAGTTGTTGCCGGAAGTGTTCGCGGAAGCTTGTGCAAAAGCGGGACAGCCCCTGAATTTAAGGATGCAGGAAGGTTACGATCACAGCTATTATTTTATAGCTAGTTTTATCGAGGATCATATTCAATTTCACGCGGCTGCTTTGTGTGAGTGAACTTTAGTTTGTAGTAAGGACTTTAGTCCTTAAACCTAATTTCATTGTGCAGCGCACTCCAGGGGACTAAAAGCATATCAGCTATTTGCGATTGTCCTCTAGACCTGTAGATATCCATAGCTTTCTCAAAATCTTCAATTCCCCCCTGTAAATCTCCTGTTCCACTTCGAGCTGTAGCACGAATCATGTAAGCTTCTACAAAGTCAGGATTGAGATTTATTGCTTGAGTAAAAGCTGCAACTGCTTCCTCGTACAGCCCCCTGCGACCGAGGTCGAATCCTTGTTCGTAAAATTCTCGAGCTTCCATAGCATTTCTTAATTATCGATGTAGTTAATTCTGGAGCGTCGATATAGAAGTTTTTAAGCCGATGAAATAGAGCAGACGGGTGTAAGGACACGGCAGTCCCGTTGATGGTTTGTAGTGAGGAATTTAGTCCTTAAAAGAAGGACTGAACTCCTCACTACAAACGGTTAATTAAGATCAATCGGAAATACCCAGTCTTTATAATTGCTGTCGCGATTTTCGATAATCCCGGTTAGTTTGTCCAAAATCTTTTCGGTGATGGGTCGGTTTTTGGGCAAGTGATAGTTTTCTACTCGCTTAATTGGCGTAATTTTGGCTGCAGTTCCGCAGAGGAAAATTTCGTCTGCAATCAACAGTTCTGATCTATCAACGGGTCTTTCTATGACTTCAATTCCTAAGTCTCTGGCGATTGTGATTACGCTGTCTCTGGTAATTCCTTCGAGAATATCTTGCTCGAAACCGGGAGTAACTAATTTACCGTTTCTGGCGACAAATATGTTCATCCCTGAAGCTTCGCTGACTTTTCCCTGAGTGTTCATCATAATTGCTTCGTCGAAGCCGGATTCTACTGCTTCGGTTTTGGCTAAAGCTGAGGTGATGTAGGCGCCGCTAATTTTACCTCTTAAGGGCAAACTGCGGTCTTCTTGGCGGTACCAAGAGCTAATTCTACAGTTGACTCCTTCTTTGGGCAAATAGTCGGAAAGTTCTAATCCGTAGACAAAAAAGTCGGTTTCTACGTTGTGCAGTCGGGGGGCAATTCCTAAACTGGATGTGTAGATAAAAGGGCGGATATAAAATGATTTTGTTGGTTGGTTTTTCTGGACAAAATCAATAATTATTTGTTGGATTTTGCTGGCTGGTAAATCGCAGTTGAGGAAGCGGGCACTTTGACTTAATCTTTGACAGTGGCGGTCTAATCTAAATAGCAATATTCGATCGGCATTTTGGGGGTCTGGAATTCCCCGCAACCCGCCTAAAACTCCGGTTCCGTAGTGCAGTGCGTGGGTGGCTATGGAAATTTTGGCGTCGGTAAATGGGAGAAATTGGTTTTGAAAGTAGGCAATTGGTAGAAAACTATCCATGATTCAAGCTGGCGATGAGTTTGGCAGTCCGCGAGGAAAGCTGAATTTGGTTATATTACCATAAGTTATACCACTTTAGATTTTAGATTTTAGATTTTAGATTTACAAGGACTGATTTGATATCAGTTTGGCTCTGGTCAAAAGTTACCTTTTTTTGATTAAATGAGATGATTATTGTGTTATTCGAGGAATCGATAAAATAATATAAAGTGCGGTCATTTTGGTTGATAATTGTTTTGGGAAAAACTGCGATCAACTAAAAATAAAAATCAACCAAGGGGCAACTATGGCACGTAAATGTTTCATTATTGAAATGGGGATGGGTATAGACCAGCACGGGCAGGAACCGACTGTAGCCTGTGCAAGGGCTGTACGAAATGCGATCGCCCATAATGCTCTCCTAGGCGTCTGGGAAGTGGCGGGTTTGACTGACCCGAATCAGATGATTGTTGAGGTTAAGGTGGCTGTTCCTTACCCGGAACAAGTGCGGGAACAGGAGGTGTTGGCGGTGCTGCCTTTTGGCAGCAAAACTCTGATTGTGGAGCAAGGAGGCATGATTGTGCCAGGAAGGGCGATCGCCTCTCTGAATGATAAAAATGATGAAATGCTAATCGCTGTGGCGGCTGTGACTGTTTTTGTCGAAACTGAGGACTAATTAATTTGGTGTTCTTTGAATAAATCGCCAGATCGCACTTGCTTGTTTCCGCGATCGGGCGATCGAACGCCTGTGTGTAAAAAAATGATTAATTTAGGCTAAGTCTCGAATTAGGAAAAGTAGAGTGCGATCGGCTTTTAGGCGATCGGACTCTACCTCCTCTACCTGATATTACGGCTGACTGGTATCTGCCAACATTTGGTTAACCATTTGCAAGTGCGCCTGAAGGTTCGGCAACTTTTGGGTTGCCCAAGCCTTCAATTCGGGATCTTGTCCCTGTTGAGATTGAGCTTGAAACAAAGCAATAGCCTGATTGTGGCTGTCGATCATAGCCTGCTTATAAGCCCTGTCAAAACTTGTACCAGAGAGTCCCGAAAGTCGCTCCATCAAAGCTTTGTTCTGGGTACTCATTTCGGTTGGCAGTTTTACCTCTTTTTGCATTGCTAACTGCATCAATTCTTCATTAGCCTGGGTGTGTTCCTCAACCATTTCTTGCCCGTATTGTTTCACACTAGCACTAGAACCGCGCTCCACGGCTAACTTGCCGAGCTGCACTTCCATCATACCAATTTGACCTGCTTGCATGGCAAAGTTTTTGTCTTGGCTGCTGAGAGAATTAGGCGAAGTTTCGCTATAGCAATCCTAAATGAATTGTGTAATTTTTGTAGGGCAAACCCCCCGTGGTTGCCCCGATCCGTGGGGGGTAGGCACTCTTAGCACTACCCCTACATATTTGTACAACTGATGCGAGGATTGCTATATCGTGTCCGCTAACATAACCCCTATTAGCTGTGTAGTGAGGGCTTCATTCCTCAACTTTTGATGATAAGGAAGAATCCTCACTACCAACCAATTGCAGTGACGTTATTCTAGCGGGCATGATCTCATCAGTCATTAGCAATCTACTCATCACTTGTGATTAATGCTTTACGTTGATAGCTGTTGGAATCGCGGTGGTACACAAGTTAATCGAGCCTGTTAATCGGCTGGCGCATATCCCATTGCAATTCGGCTAAAACCAGCAAGCTAAATACCATTACGGTTCCCGTAAATAGGAAAGACCAACCGCCCGTGTAAGGCAAAATCAAAATTCCCACCAGGTGAAGTAAACTTGCGGCTAAAAGCGCGCGCGATCGCACTGCAAATCCAGTCCCCAAATACCCTATTCCGCTCATTCCCAACCACAGGGGACAGAGATTCGCCAATACTTTTCCCCAACTGAGAAAAATTGCTAAATCGGTCAGCAGCAATCCTAATAACATTAGTATTACCCAACCGTAAAGCACCCAAAGCAGGCGTTCTATTTTGACCCAAGAGTATGTCATGCTTACCATTGCGGCTGTACCTACGAGGCTGAGCGCTGACCACAAACCGGCTTGCAGCATCCAACTCACCGAAAAAAATTGTGCTGTGCCGAACATGGGTATTAACAGCAAGCTCCACAGCAAGCAAGTTCGATCGAGACAAGTATAAAATTGTGAATAAAATCGATCTTTGCCAAGGGGAAACTGAACCTGCCAAAGCCCTTCTAACTCCGGAACCTCGATGTTAAGCTGTTTCCGGCGCAGAGGCGGAACTGAATTATTAAAAAAGGTCATATCTGATACTATTAAAATTTACAATTATTTGCTTAGGTACTATCTCAGCAGCAATCGCTCTAATTGCAATCTGTCAATCGGATTAATCTAGTTAATTGGAGAATCTGCCTGCAGTAATAGTTATTCGATCGCACCAGGTAAAACAGGAAGAGATAGATTGCACAAGTTGATTAAATAGCTCTTGCGACAGATGGCTGGAATATTACTGATTCGATAATTTTAAAATAGTTAACTTTGTTACAGAATTTATGCTCACTTCATCGCATCCTCTCAAACAGGTATTCCACTGCCCGGAAGAATCGGATTTTTACGCGCACTGCTTGGAAAGTTTAGTGTTAAATGCTAGTGACAATTATCGATTTATCGTAGAGTTTGGTTCAGGAGAGGGAAGTCCGGTTATTAAGTCTTTGCTGAGAAGTGATTTTGATGGGACGATACAGGGATTTGAGCTAAATAATGTAGCTTGGAAAATTGCTCAGTCTCAAATTAAGCAATATGAACTGAGCGAACGATACACCGTCAACAATTGCTCTTTTTTTGATTCGCCTTTATACGAGTCGGCGGATTGTGTCATCTCAAATCCCCCTTACTTGCCGGCGGTGGATGATAAGATTTACCAGCCTCTGTTGCACGGCGGGAGTGATGGTTCGACAATTGCTAAAAAACTTTTATCTTTGGGCTGCGATGAAGTTTTGCTGATGGTTTCTAGCTATTCTAATCCTGTGGGTTTGATCGATTATGCCTTGGATCGAGGCTACTCGGTTGCGAATTTTGAAATTGCACCTTTAACTTTTGGCTATTATAGTTCGGAACCCAAGGTGAAAAGCGCGATCGCCACTCTCAGAGAACAGGGAATGGCTTTTTATTCGGAAAATATCTATCTGCTGGCTGGAGTTTTGTTTAAGAAGCACCAAAAGTCGCCCAGAGATTTGTCGATCGAGCTAATTCAGTTAATGACAGCATTTTAAAATACAGGCCTGGTAGGTGCAAGATGCCTGTTCCACCATGGTCAGCAACAGGCAAGATGTCTGTTCCACAAAGAGTGTATTTCTTGTGGAACAGGCATCTTGCCTGTTCCTAAAAGGCTTATTGAGAACGGTGCACAATCTAGGGTGCATCAGTCTCTGACCCACCCTAGGATATAGCTGTTAATTCCGTTCTGCCGCTTGGATCGATCGCACCACAGCAGCAGCAGCCCGATCGCCGATCGACTTCTCCTGATCGTACCCCAACACCAGTTCCCAAGCCTCCTGCGGGTATCTATCAACCAGCGGGATCGCCACTTCATCCAACATCCACCGGCCATGACGTTCATCTTCTTTGATGTGGAGTTCCCAATAACCCATCGCAGCGTGCGAGAGGCCCAAACGCTGGGCGGCGGCTAGATAATTGCGGTAAGCCACAGGCCCCGCCACCTCAAAATATGTGAGTCCGCCGTTATAGCGCAGAAAATGGCGCTTGCGTTCCGTCAGCAGGAAGTTGTGATTAATACTTGCGAGCACTTCCCAAGGCACTAAATCGAAGTACGCTTCCGGTTCCGTACTCATATCGAATTCTGCCAGCATTTGAGCAAAAAAGGTCGAGTGCTTGCGCGGGAGGCGACCGCCGCCGTATTCTTCGATCAGCACTCGCGTAAGGGTGCACTGAATTTCGTTGCCGGCACCGCCGATGATGCGAGAAACACGGCTGGCTTCCACTAAACCGTCGAAGGAGGCGATCGCCAGTAGGTGTTTGTATCCCTCTTCAGTCATCTGTTCCCGCTGGTAGCGATCGAGCTCAGTTAGCGGAGGATCGACATCTGCCGCGGCGCGATCGCGCAGCGCTTGCTTGACATCCGGCAATTTTTGCAGCGCTGCAACGTCGATTTGTGCGATTTCCCACTGCTGCCAAGGTTCCTCAATGCGATCGCGCACGGAACGCAAATAGTGCGATCGCTCGTTATTGTAGCGGCGCAAATCGTCGTACCAAAACAAGTTGAGGCGGTTGATGCGGTAAAGTATGCGCTGCAAGAAGCGGTGAGCGGCCTCATCGCCCGGTTCCTGTTGGTAAGCTGCTTGAATTGCATAGGCGATCGCGCTTTCAAAATCGCTGACAAGTAACGGTTTTGTCGCCACCGTCTTGTCTAAATCCTCGACTTCTAGCAAATTGACAAATTGGCGATCGGCCGCTTCGTAATTTGGGAGTGCGGGTTGCTTTTTGGGAAGACTCGGCGAGTCGGAAGAAGGAAGTATCTCTAGGGTGTTTTGCATGGAATAAAGTTATGCTAACTCTAATTATTGTGGTGCCTGCCCAAACAGCCAACCGTTGCTGATTGCTGAGGATTATGGCTACTTTTCTTGAAGATAGCTAATCTGTCAGCACGATACACCTTTCTATTGATAGAGATTTGACAAAAATCTAATTGGTCACAACTGCCCCGATTCATTCCGAAAGCAGGGTGACTGACGGAGACTTTATCAAACTCCCCAAAGTAATTGGAGCTAATATCTGAGCATCTTTTGGAGCCGGCACTGCTTGCCGCCACGCTTTGATACCTCCTGAAAGGACAACAACATTCAGGCTAATATCCTTAATCTTATTTGATAATTTCAGGTAACATGAGATTCTCATTAATGTCGATATTTATACTATATCCGGGTTTACAACCCCCGTTCTTGTCATTGTTCACTGCGTGAAGCAATCGCAAACATTCTGCTTCTAGACAGAATGTTTTACATGAGCGGTTTTCAGACGAGTAAGCGTATTAATTTTTTGTCAGTAGGAGAGCGCCAAATAAAACCATCGATTTTTTAATTTTTTGAGGTTCACGAAAGGATGTTTTTGTTTACGTATAAAAAAGGAAATTTTCCGTTCATCGCTGTCTGAGCGATAGATGAAATAGCGAGTTCCGTCTCCGAATCCCATAGTGCTATGAATAAAGATAACTTCCAGCACTCCGCCCTTTGCGATCGCCCTGACTTCTCCTCCCCGCGACAGCCCTTTAAATTTTTCAGGTAAACTAATTTTTATTCCCCGATTATAATCGTCTGTTGAACTTTGTTTCTCTCCTTTTAATTGCCCTGAATGAATTAGAGCGACGATTTCTTCTCGGTGTTTGACATAAGCATTAAAGTTATTCACTGGATTCTCGTGGTATAAAGCCTGGTTGAATCCAATCATCAGAAGCAATAAACTAGAAAAAAGGATCGATGTCTGACATAAAGCTAGTCTGCTGTAATTTCGCCACAGGTTTTTAATATCTCGTACCAACTTCCTAGTAGCGATCGCTGCTATGAAAGTAGCAGGTAAAATTAAAAATCCCAAATCCAGGAACGTCATTGGCAAATTAATTTTTGGCAAAACTGGAAAATAAGAAATTGTAAAAAATATAGTGAACCCAGAAATAAGTAGGCTTACTATCACAGAGGAAATATTGGGTGTGTTGGCTTTGCGAGCTTTTCTGTCAGCGGTGAATTCAAGACGGTGTAAGTTTCTCATAGTCTCATCTTTTTCGCTCGATGTCTCTATTAAATCAGGTGGCTATTTGAGAACTTGAGTGAGTTCTCATCGACTTCTCATCGACTTTTCCAGGAGTTACGCAACGCAGACCTGTGACAGAAACCGGGTTTCTGGCCAAGACTTTGCAATCAACCTGAGATTTTTGCTCAGAAACCCGGTTTCTCTGGAGTTATCGCAGGGTTAGAAACCGGGTTTGTGGCCAAGACTTTGCAATAAACCCAATGTTTTTTGTCAGAAACCCGGTTTCTCTGGGCTTATAGCCGATCGCCAAAATACTCCTGATACAACCGACATCTCGGAATGCAATGATTTCCATCCAATTTCACCAACCCCATACTATTTAACTTAAACCCCAATTCAGACCTCAATCTAACTGGCTGGGAAACACTCACAATCTCTCTCATCGCCTCCATTAATTCCGAGTATTTCTCTAAATTCCATAAATGCCGCCGCAAATGATCGCTATAAATTCCCGCTTCAGTTGCAGATTCTTTCACTAACCGATCTAAAGTCACATCTTGACGGGAAATATGATACATTCCTAGGCGCACTAAATAAGGATTTCCGCCCACTAACCCCATCACTTCTCCAACTTCATTCCCACTCCAATTCAATCCGTGCCGTTTAGCCAAATCTTGCACTTGCTGCGAATTAAACTCAGGCAAATCAATGGGCAACCCTACATTAAACGGCGATTTATTCACATCCAGCGGGATATAAACTTCCGTCGAATGCACCACAATCAAACGAAACTTTTTCCAAATATCTCGCCGTTTTGCTTCTTCATGCAAAGCTCGCAATAACCCAAAAAAATCATCGGCAATTTCCGGCGATTCAAACAGGCGATCGCTCTCATCCAAGCCTAACGTCAGAGGTTTTGAGGATTCTGACAGCAAATACTGTTCAAAATAAGCCTTGCAGCACTGATTACTGCCAATTAAATCGGCTAATTCCCAACACTTGGGCAACTGCTCCAGCATTCCTAGCTCTTGACCGATGCTAGCACAAAACCACTGCAAAAATGTATCTGAATTAGCGAATATTTTACGATTGGCTAGCTGAAAACTCAGCGCTACCGTGCGAGAACCTTGCAGTTCGGCGTGATGCAAAATCCTTGCCATCAAGGAAGTTTTGCCCATTTGTCTGGGTGCTTTTATACGGATCAGGGCTCCCGGTTGGGCGATCGTCTCGTAACAGCGGGATTCGATCGGAGGGCGATCGATATAAAAACGAGAAGCTATTTCAACTTGTCCTCCCGGCAATTCTGGGGGCGCGGCTGGCAGGGGTTGACTTATTGACTGTTTGGTGCTAGTAATTACTTGCCATTCTACAGCCAATTCATGGTCGGCAGTTAACGATGTGCGACCTTCTTTGATAATGGTTAAAATTTGTGATAATAACTTAAATGAGTCGCCAACACCGCGCCACAGCCAGGGCTGAATTCCTGCTAAATAGCTCAGTAAATCAAAGGAAAGCGGTGTATTTAATTCAACTAAAATCGGTAAAATTGCGGGTTTATGAGCAGTTAGATTGTGCAATTCTTTGGCTAGCTGCACTTGTTCCAATACCATTTCGCTAGCGGCCGATTCTTCGGAAATCAGCAGCAGCAAATAATCGCAACGCTTTAAATATGAGGCTGAGTCGCTGCTGTTGTTAATAAAAAAGACTTCGTGGCCTCCCGCACTCAAAGCTTGGTGTAACTGCTGAGAAAGGGTTTTGTGTGAGGTGGTGAGGGCGTTGGCTAAGCCCTCGAAGACGATCGCCACTTTGGCCCTCACCAGCACTACCTCCTCTGGCTCTGAATTCGCCTCAAAATCGGCTATATCGCGCCATTCCTGCCCCAATCCGCGACAAATTTCGATGAAATTGGCATAATCCACAGGTTTGCCATTCAGAAAATGGCTGACTGTAGATTGGGCCATCCCTAAATCCTCAGCCAGAATTTTCTGACTGGGGAAGCCATTTCTCAGGAGACAGGATTTAACTGCACGAATGCACTCTTCGCGCACCCTTAGCGATCGTGGCATTGCTTATCACAATCAAAACACTGAAACCATCATAAATGCCAACCGCCCCTAAAGTCGATGAAAAGTCGATGAAAAGTCGATGAATTTTCAAATAACTCAGTCGCCAACTCAAATAGCCACCTGATTAGATTAGAAATAACAAGGTTGAATCCCATCAAAACGAGGTAAAAGCATTGTGTATTCTATCCTAATTTTGTCGCTGGCCTCAGCCACTAATCAACCAGGTTTCGCCTTCACCCCCCCCCTATTCTGGCTGCTGATCGGAGTTGTGCTTAGTGCGATCGAGCTATTAATCATCAAAACTCAGCCCCAAAAATACAGATTTTACCTGCTAATGATGGGAGCTTCGGCTGTAATTGAATCATTTATTTTGTGGAGAGGATCTGTAGTATTTGAGTTTAGTTGGGCGAACATAATGTATGAAGATTTTGACTGGCAAATCTTCTACTGGATGGGGATAGCCCTCGCGCTGAGCATCTGGATTAGACCAATTTTCATTGTTCGCAAAAAGTTTGTCATTCCCGAAGCCACGGAAGCGACAACTATCTCCGAAATTTTCCCCGGAGAAACCGGAATGGTGATTTATGAAGGGGCTTCGTGGAAAGCTCGCAATGAAGATTCCCAAGGGGCGATCGCACCCCGACAAAAAGTTTATGTTTTGCGCCGCGAAGGAAACACGTTGATTGTTGTACCTGACAGATTAATTCACATCAACGGCTAAACCTTGGCACTAACCTCAATTCATTCAGGAATTACGCACGCTGTGTTGAGAAACCGGGTTTTTTACCGAATCTGCGGGCTCTAACGAAATATTTTCGTAAAAAACCCGGTTTCTAAATCCCAATGTGCAAATCCTATCATCTTTAGTTCACAGCTTAAAATTAGCAGGAGATTCACTATGTATCACTATTTTTTGACGATTTTGTTTGCAATCACCGGAGTATCCTTAGCCAGCAGCGTAAAAATCGTCCGTCAAGGAGATGAGGCGTTAGTCGAAATTTTCGGAAAGTACGATCGCAAGAAACTCGAACCGGGTATAACCTTTTTGATTCCCTTTGTCGAACAAGTCGCCTATAAACAAACTCTGCGCGAGCAAATTTTAAGGCTGTCACCGCAAGAATGCACGACGCGCGATCGGGTTGCCGTCACCGTTGATTTTATTGTGTACTGGCGAATCATTGACTTAGAAAAAGCTTCCTACAAAGTGCAGAATCTCAAGGAAGCGATGTTAAATATGCTGATTCTTTCAATTCGGACTCACCTTGCTAAATTATCTGTTGAGGAACTCTACACGGCTCGACATGAGATTAATAATGCTTTAGTGGAAGAGTTGGATACAACGACAGATCCTTGGGGTGTGAAGTTTACGAGAGTGGAATTGCGCGATTTTGCGATCGGCAGTAAAGTGATTCAGCCCACATCCATTGACCGGAAAGAAGTACAAAAGCTGCGAGCTTAGAGATTAGTATTCCCTCGTTTTCCTCGTTTTCCTCGTTACCAGGCTCTTCCTGGTAACGCAGATCCAGAGGCTCTGCCTCGCCGACTTTAATTCGCATTGTATATACCATTTAAGGAGACAACACCATGACTAACAATCAAGAATCAATAGTTCGCAATGCAGCTTGTCGCGGTTGCGGATGCTTATTACTTATAGCCGGTATTGGAGTAATGAATGGGATAGCTCTGCCATTTTATCTAAATAATACCAATAGAAGCAAGCAGTCGGAAGCAAAACAGTATGTGAGCTCAATGAACAAGGCGCAGCAAGCTCACTTTGCTGAAAAAAGTGCTTTTGCCACTTCTGTTAATGCTTTGGAAATTGGGATAAAAACGGAGACAACAAAATACAAGTATTCAGTTCGCGCCACAAAGCAAACTGCTTTTAATTATGGAGTCTCCAAGCAACCACAACTTAAGAGTTATGTCGGCGGTGTCTTTCTAGTTCCTGTTAAAAAATTTGAGCCCAAGGCTGCTAAAGATGGAATAATAACAACAATATCCATATTCTGCCAAGCTGATTCTCCCGGTACAATTAAACCAGCGGAACCCACCTATGAAAATGGTAAACTTGCTTGTAGCACAGGCACAACACAAATGACCAGATAATCTAACTAGAGGCTAGATCATGACAGTCGATTACCAATATCAAATCGGTGGCAGTCTCCCGCAAAATGCACCTACTTATGTAGTGCGACAAGCTGACTCAGAACTTTATCAAGCCCTCAAAGCCGGAGAGTTTTGTTACGTGCTCAATTCCCGACAAATGGGCAAATCTAGTTTGCTAGTGCGAACTGTACAAAAACTCTCGGCTGATGGCATTGCTTGTGCTACGATCGACCTTTCGGACATTGGCAACCAGCAAGTCTCTCTAGATAAGTGGTACGGCGGCGTCGCTTACAAACTCTTGTGCAGCTTCAACCTGTTTAACCCAGTCGAGTTTATGGCTTGGTGGCGGGAGAGAGAGTTGATGTCGCCGGTGCAGCGCTTAGGAGAGTTAATTGAAGAATTGCTGCTGGTCAAAATTTCTCAAAACCTGGTCATTTTTATTGATGAAATTGATAGCGTTCTGAGTTTCCAAGAACCGCTAGACGATTTTTTTGCATTAATTAGATGTTGCTACAATAAACGCGCTCACAATTCAGAATACCAGCGCATTACATTTGCTTTGCTGGGAGTAGCTACCCCATCGGATTTAATTAGCGATGCAACTCGCACGCCCTTCAATATCGGTTTACCTATTGAATTGCACGGTTTTAACTTACAAGAAGCTCTGCCTTTAGCAAAGGGGTTTGAGGGAAAAGTAGAGAATCCTCAAGAGGTTTTAAAAGAGATTTTGGACTGGACTGGAGGGCAGCCATTTCTGACTCAAAAGCTTTGCAAGCTGATTTTGTACCATGTAAAAAGTTTAGCGTCGGCTTCTATTATATCAGATTCAACGGATGAAAGCAAAACTGAAAATATTACTATAAATCAATTATTAATTAGCGAGATCGTGCAATCTCATATTATTGATAATTGGGAATCGTCCGATGAACCAGTACACATTAAAACAATTCGCGATCGCCTTCTCAGAAGTCCGCACCGCGCCAGTAGGTTATTAGGACTATATCAAAAAATATTGCCACCCTGCGATCCCCCCCAACCCCCCTTAATAAGGGGGGAGAAAATGCCAGAATTACCCTTGTTAAGGGGGGCAGGGGGGATCTGCGCCGATGATACTCCCGAACAAACCGAACAGCAACTGAGTGGAAATCAGCAACCTTCAGAACCCCCCTTATTAAGGGGGGCAGGGGGGATCTGCGCGGATGATACTCCCGAACAAACAGAATTGCGGCTGAGCGGATTAGTAGTAAAACGAGCCGGAAAATTAACCGTATCCAACCGCATTTACGCAGCTATATTCAGCCATGACTGGGTAGAAAAAGCGCTCGGCGACTTGCGCCCCTATGCTGAATCCCTAACAGCATGGATAGCTACCAATTGTCAAGACGAATCTCGCTTGTTGCGCGGTCAAGCACTGGAAGATGCCCGACAGTGGGCGGCAAATAAAAGCTTGAATACCCAAGATTATCAATTTTTAGGTGCAAGTCAAGAAGCGGAGTTTGCCAAATTGCGCGATCGCGAAAAACAAACTCAAGCTGAAATGGAACAACTGCGCCGCGAAAAAAAGTTACTAGAGGAACTAAGCGAAGCACAAAAGCAGAAAAAAGTGATTGCAGCTAAACTTTGGCGCGAGCAACAACTGAGAGTGCAAACAGTTACCGGCTCCGCAGTCATATTAATATCAATCCTGATAGTAACTTTTTGGGTAAAACCGTCAATCGAAGAAAGAAACAACAAAATTCTCACTCTCAGTTTGCTATCAGAAACGCTATTTGCTGCGGATAAAAAAGAAGAAGCTTTGCTAGAAAGCATCAGAGCTGTTACAGAAATGAAACGATCGCTCGGAGTGAGTTCAGATATTCAGATGCGAGTGGCGATCGCCCTAGAACAGGCAGTTTACAACTTTCGGGAACGCCGCCGCTTGCAGAGTCAAGCCAGTACCCTTGCTTTCGCGAGTTTCAGTCCCGACAGTCAAACAATTGTGACTGCTACCGATGATAATTATATCAAGCTTTGGCAAACTAATGGAACTTTGCAAGCAACATTAACAGGGCATACTGATAAAATTATCAGGGCAGTTTTCAATGCTAGCGGTCAGATAATTGTCTCTGCAAGCGACGACCAAACTCTCAAAATTTGGCAAAAAGATGGCAAGTTAATTCATGATATAAAAGCACACAGCGGTCAAATAACAAGCGTCTGTTTGAGTCCAGATGGTAAAATTATTGCTTCAGCAAGTGCCGATGGAACAGTTAAGCTATGGAAAATCAACGGTGAAGAATTGTCAAGTTTAAAAGTCGAGCGAGGTTGGATAACCAGCGCGAGTTTTAGCCCCGACGGTCAGATAATTGCTGCGGCTGGCACTGATGGCACTGTTAAACTTTGGAGTTTGAGAAAGATTGTGGAAAAGTTGCAAAAACAGCAGTCAATTGAAGCAAGCTCCGATATCAAATTGCTCCGAACTTTACAGATTGAAAGTGATAAAATAATGAGTGTAGCTTTCAGTCCAGATGGAGCAATGCTGGCGACTGCAAGTGCTGGGGGAACTGCGAGAATTTGGAGCAAAGACGGCACACCGCTAAGTATTTTAAAGCATACAAGTGGAGTGACTAATATCAGCTTTAGTCCCGACAGTCAAATGTTGCTATCTGCAAGCACAGACAAAATGGTGAGGCTGTGGAACATTGACGGTACATTGCTCAAAACTTTAAAAGGTAACAAGGATGCTGTTTGGAGTGCGAGTTTTAGTCCAGACGGCAAAGCGATCGCTACTGCTAGCGCTGACGGTACGGTGATGCTGTGGAATTTTAATCTTGACGATTTGTTGCAGCAGGGTTGCGATGGAGCCCGCAATTATTTTCAGACAAATCCGATCGCCTATCCCAGCAATCGCCACCTCTGCGACGGGATTGGAACTCAGTCGGAACTCACGCAAAAAAAACCGGGTTAATCGATTTTAGATTTTAGATTTTAGATTTTAGATTAAAGAATTGAAGCATTGACTTGCGCGAGATAAATTCGGTGGCTTGTATCCTGGATGCTTTCGGTCAAAATGTTGAGTTTGGCAGCAAAGTATCTAGGCAGAAACTGGCTTTTTGACCAAGATTTTCAAAGGTGGTACCCGCCACGTGATTTATCTCGCGCAAGTCAATCCCAAATCGAAAATCCTCAACCCCCCGCATTTATCCGTGGGGTCGCCTCTAAAATCTAAAATCTAAAATCTAAAATCTAAAATCGATTGACCGCCCCTGCGTCTAGGGCTGATATCGTTAAAATTAGTAGCAGCTAATAGGTAATAGGTAAGCCCGATCGGTGTATTCAACTCTAGAACAAAAGTACCAGCGCCTGCAAAAAGACTTAACGGGCGGAGTCATCGCCCTGGGCGGCATTTTCTGCACAGGTACTCTCTGGTATTGGCAGGTGGAAAAATGGTCTTTGCTCGATGCCGCTTACATGACAGTATTTACCCTAGCCACTGTCGGCTACGGTGAACTTCAGCCCCTCGGTCAACGCGGGCGAATGTTTACCATATGCCTGATTTTGATGGGCGTGATTGTGATTGGTTTCATCGTCAACCGCTTTACAGAAGCACTGATTGAAGGATATTTTCAAGAAGGAGCAAGAATTAGGCAGCAGCGACGATTGGTAGATTCTTTGATCGGGCATTACATTCTCTGCGGTTTTGGGCGCACTGGCCGCCAGATTGGCTTGGAATTTCAGGCCGAAAATATTCCTTTTGTGGTCATAGATTCGGCGGTACAGTCGGTTGAGGCAGCCTTGGCACTGGGGTACACGGCTGTCCAAGGAGACGCGACTCTGGACGAAATTTTGCTGAGTGTGGGGATCGATCGCGCAATTTGCATAGTAGCAGCTTTGCCTTCGGATGCCGAGAATTTATACACTGTCATGTCAGCGAAAACTCTGAATCCGAAAGTACGGGCGATCGCCCGCGCCACCACAGAAGAAGCCGTAAAGAAGTTGCAGCGGGGCGGCGCCGATGCCGTCGTATCCCCCTACATTACCGGGGGAAAACGCATGGCGGCGGCGGCTTTGCGGCCTCAAGTTATGGATTTTTTAGACGGTGTTTTGACCGGCACCGAGAGTTCTTTTTACATGGAGGAATTTTTGGTCGATCCCAATAGTTGTGTCTACGTTGGGGAAACTTTGAGAAATGCCAAGTTGCGATCGCAATCGGGGGCCTTGGTTTTAGCAGTGCGGCGCGCTGACGGGACTTTGATTGTCGGGCCTACCGGAGAAACTGCGATCGAAGGAGGAGATATGCTGATTTGTTTGGGCACCGCCGAACAACTGCGAACTCTCAATCAAATCCTCAGTCCCCTGAGTTTTCGCCTCCCCCGGCCCCCAAAGTAATACGATGTCAGGTTTGTACTGTTGGCTGTTGACTGTTGACTGTTGACTGTTGACTGTTGACTGTTGACTCTGGGTCGAAAAACTCAATGGTTGAGTGTTAAATGTTGACTCAATTTTATTATTCAAATGCAACCGGAAACGATATGATATCAAATCCGTTGGCATCGTCCTGTATTCATCTCTCTCTTCCCTTTCTCTGTATCCTCTGTGTCCTCTGCGGTTTCATCATTCCGATAAAACCGGAATTGATATGACAACTCACTGTTTGGACATTTGAACAATACCGATGCAACCGGAAACGATATGATTAAAAAAATTCATAATCTCCACCACACAAGGATTTAGGGAAAATAAAAATGCTCTCGGCGCCGAGAGCATTTTTGAGCAGTTAAACTGCGTTTTGATCACAGTTTGAGCTCAGTCATAGACTAAAGACAGACAAAAATCGCTGAAACCCAAAGCCGATGGTGGGATTTGAACCCACGACCGTTCGATTACGAATCGAATACTCTACCCCTGAGCTACATCGGCACAGACAATTTTGGATTATAGCACAACCTCAGCGAAAAAAGCAACGAGTTGTAGAATTTAATTCAAAATTCTACAACTCACCAACAGTTAAACGGTCACTTCAGTGTCAGTTGAACCGCCTCTGGCCCCGGAATAAACCAAACCCCGCTGCATATCCAGCGTCAGCATAGTTCCGTCCCGAATTACCCGCGTGGCATTCTTCACGCCCACCATCACCGGCACGCCCAACCGCAAACCGATAATCGCGGCGTGAGAAGTCAAACTGTCCTCCTCCGTCACCACACCTGCGGCTTTCCGAATCATCTCCACAAAAGCGACGCTGGTGTGTTCCACTACCAAAATTTCTCCAGCGTGGAAATTGCCTACATCCGCAGCAGTGCGAGCAACCCTGGCCATCCCACTCACCGATCCCAAACCGACACCGGTGCCTTTGCCTAAAACTGCTGTCACTACTTCAACTTTGATCAAATCCGTCGATCCGGCAACCCCTTGCAGAGTACCGGCGGTCATTACCACTAAATCTCCGTCGGAGACTAACTCTTTTTCCTGGGCGACTGTCATGGCAGAGTGAAATGTCTGGCCGGTGGAGGGCAAATCCAGCACCAGCAAGGGTTTTACTCCCCATACTAATTGCAGTTGTCGGGCTACGTCTACGTGAGGAGTAACTGCCAAAATCGGAGTTTTGGGTCGGAATTTCGAGACATTTCGGGCTGTGGCGCCGGTTTTGGTCAGCGTCATGATGGCCGCGGCGTTCAATTGTTCGGAGATTTGGCTGACTGCTTGGCTGATGCCGTTGGGGATCGATCGACCAATATCTTCTACATTCCTAATATTCCGCTTAATTCCTTCCCTCTCCATCCGCACCGCAATTCTCGCCATCGTCGCCACCGCTTCGACGGGGAACTTGCCGACAGCAGTTTCATTGGACAGCATCACTGCATCAGTTCCGTCAAGAATCGCGTTGGCCACGTCGGAAATCTCGGCGCGGGTGGGACGGGGATTGTTGACCATGCTGTCGAGCATCTGGGTAGCGGTAATTACCGGAATGCCCAGGCGGTTGGAGGTAGCAATCAGGCGCTTTTGCAAAATCGGCACGTCTTCGGCGGGTAGTTCCACTCCCAAATCGCCGCGGGCGACCATCACGCCGTTGCAAAGGGTCAGAATTTCCTCCATTTGTTCGATCGCCTCGTGCTTTTCGATCTTAGCAATCACCGGTACTTGCTTGCCCGCACTGGCAATCAGCTCTTTAATTTCGAGCACATCTTGGGGATTCCGCACAAAGCTCAGCGCCACCCAATCGACACCTTGGTCGAGGCCGAACATTAAATCTTTGCGGTCTTTATCAGTCAGCGCTTTAATTGACAGGTAAACTCCGGGAAAATTCACCCCTTTGTTGTTGGAAAGTGGCCCGCCGACGACGACGCGGCAGTACAATTCCCGCGCCGCACGGTCTACTTTTTCGACCAGCATTTCCACTTTCCCGTCGTCAAGCAGAATCACTGATCCCTCTGGAACTTCGTCTGCTAGGGGGTCGTAGGTGACGGAAGAAATGAGTTCGGTGCCTGGAACTTGGCGACTGGTGAGAATGAAAGGATCGCCGTTTTTGACAACTATAGAGCCTGTCTCAAAGCGCCCTAAACGAATTTTCGGGCCTTGGAGGTCTTGGAGGATGGCAACCGGCTGGTTGAGTTCAAAGGATGTTTGCCGGATTAAGCGAATGCTGCGCTGGTGGTCTTCTTCTGTTCCGTGGGAAAAGTTGAGTCGCAAAGTTGTGGCACCTGCTTCTATGAGCTGGCGCAGCACTTGTGGGTCCGAAGTTGCTGGGCCAATGGTGGCGACGATTTTAGTCCGGCGTAGGGCTTTTGGCAATTGCATCAGCGGTGTTCTGGGGAGGCAGGTGGATTTCTTGTTTAAATTTCGGCTAACGTTTCATCTTTGCACTACAAGCAATGATGCTAGTCTCAAGTCTTAAAAATTTTGATAGTCGTCAAAAAAGTAGGTATTGAACAATATATAGAATATCTGACTTTTTACCGATCGGTAATCTTTTCTTGGGGAGCGCTCTTTTTTGCAAATTTTTCCGCTCTCAGGCTTGACATAAATACAGACATACCCATTGATTTTAATTGGTCTGCTGAGCTCTTTTGGCTAATCTAGGACTGGTATCCTTGTACAACAGCAATACTTTCCTGTTTGTGCAGAGGCTAGTTTTTGGCGATCGAACTCTGTTCTTTCATGCCTTGAGGCTGAGGTTCCTGACAAAACTTTACTATTGTCTGGCTTGTATCTTATACTACGCAAGTGTGAAATATTAAGGAGTCTTAACAAAGATGTCGGAGGCAGGACGGCCGCTGACAGTGCCGAAAGAGTTTCTGAGTCCTCCCGGTGACTTGAATCCGACACTGCTGCTGTTTTTGAGTGCAGTAGTGATTATCGTGATTTCTAACTTGGGTTTCTGGTGTTGGGGATGGCCGCAGTGGTGCTGTTTTACGCTGAACGTGTTGGCGTTGCACATGGCTGGAACTGTGATTCACGATGCGTCTCACAATGCGGCCCATCGCGATCGCACAGTTAATGCTATTTTGGGACACGGTAGCGCGCTGATGTTGGGTTTTGCTTTCCCGGTGTTTACGCGGGTACATATGCAGCATCACGCCCACGTTAATGACCCAGATAACGATCCAGACCATTATGTTTCTACGGGCGGGCCTTTGTGGTTGATTGCTGCGAGGTTTTTTTACCACGAGATTTTCTTTTTTAAGCGCAAACTGTGGCGGAAATACGAACTCTTGGAATGGTTTCTCAGCCGTTTGTTTGTCGTAGCGGTGGTGTATATTGCCATTCAGTACGACCATTTAGGTTACGTGCTGAATTTTTGGTTTTCTCCGGCTTTGGTGGTGGGGTTGGCCTTGGGGTTGTTTTTTGATTATTTGCCGCACCGTCCGTTTCACGAGCGCGATCGCTGGAAAAATGCCAGAGTATATCCTAGTCCTATTCTAAATATCTTGATTTTGGGGCAGAATTATCATCTGATTCATCACTTGTGGCCTTCCATTCCTTGGTACAATTACAAGCCTGCTTATGAGGCTGTCAAGCCGCTGTTGGATGAGAAAGGTTCTCCTCAAACTTTGGGAATATTGGAAGGGAAAAAGGACTTTTGGAGTTTTATATATGACATTTTTTTAGGGATTAGGCTGCATCACAAGAAAGCGTCTGATTGACAAAAAACCCGGCTTCTCAAAGAAACCGGGTTTTTTTTATAATAAAAGCTTTTAAGCATACAGCGGATTCCAGGTTTATAAAGTACACCCCAGAAACCGGGTTTCTTCTGGATTTCTCGCCAGAAACCGGTTTTATTCAAGAAACCCGGTTTCTCTGTACTTCACTTACCTGGAAAGTGCTGTATATCCCCAAGGCAGGTTTTGTACTGTATCAAATCCCGTAAAAAATAAACCCACCTGTAATGGTGAGTTAACTTTTAAATCAAGCCCAAAGTGAATCTATTATTTTTCCCCAGCCACCGCCACCGCTAAATTCCTATCGGGGCGCAAATTTTGAGCTCCCCGCAAATAAGGATGATAAATTTCAGTATTTGCCGGCCAATTGACGTGAATTAAAAACCGAATGCAGCGTTCCAAAGCACCTTCAACGTGCATTTGCTGCACGTCCAACAAAGGAACATTACACCAGTGAGGACGTTCGCGGGCGATCGCAGCCGGAAACACAGCATCTAAATCGCGAGTAGCAGAAAACGTAGCACTAATAATTAAATCTGGATTTATATCATTTTTTGCTTCTAATTCATCTAATAATTCTCTCACCGCTTCTCGAATTGCTGCCACCGAATTCTCGCTAGCTGTTGTTGCCCCACGAATCCCCCGCACTTGCCACTCCACGCAAATTTCCTCCATATTAGTCAGTTGCCAGTTGTCAGTTGTTAGTTGTCAGTTGCTAGTTGTCAGTTGCTAGTTGCAATTACCCATTACTAATTACTAATTACCACTGCCAACTGCCAACTGACTATTTAATCACGGGCGATACATCCACAGCGGCAAACCGCTAGTAGAAAGATCGAATTCCAGCAAATTCTTGTAAGCCGAAAGCCCGGATATATCCAGACTACTCCCCAAGACGCGATTTAGGAAAGGTTTTTGTTTTTCTAGCGTGCAAGACTCGGTTTTTTCCGGGTCGAGGCCTGCGAGTTCGGCGGCAAGGCGGCGAGCGTCCTCTTCTGTTCCCAGTCGATCGACCAAACCCAATTCTAAGGCTTGCTGGCCGGTAAAAACCCGACCGTCGGCAAAACTTTTCACTTTCTCAACAGGCAATTTCCGGGCTTCAGCAACGGTTTCCACGAATTGCTGGTAGCTGGTGTCGATCAAGTCTTGCAGAATTTGCTGTTCAGGATCTGTCAATTCGCGATCGAATGCCAAGATATCTTTATACGGCCCCGATTTAATCACCTGAAAAGAAACGCCTACTTTTTCTAACAGCCGTTCTAAATTGTTACCCCGGATAATCACGCCAATGCTGCCAGTAATTGTACCGGGATTAGCAACGATATGTTCGGCTCCCATGCCGATGTAAACTCCGCCAGAAGCTGAAATATTGCCAAAACTGGCGACAATTTTGACTTTTTCGCGCAAACGCTTGAGTGCGCTGTAAATTTCCTGGGAATCGCCGACAGTGCCGCCGGGGCTGTCTATCCGCAGCAGCAAGGCGGGAAATTTGCGTTCTTCAACGGTTTTGAGAGCTTCTAGCACTCGTTTACGGGTTTCTCCGGCAATGGCTCCGGTGATTTCGATACGGGCGATTTGTTTGCGGTAGCGGGGCTTGAATGGCCAAATCATGGGCAGTTTCGGGCAATGTTACTTTTTGTATCTCACTTCTAGTGTGCCTTATCTCAAGGAAGAAGGAAGAGAGAAGAAGGAAGAAGGAAGAAGGAAGAGGGAAGAAGGCCACTCGATGAGACTGAAGAAACCGGGTTTTTTGCAGAGATTCAGGGTTTGAGGCAAATATGTGGGTGAAAAAACCCGGTTTCTGGCCACCCGTGCGTCCAGGACTACACCAATATATAATTGTAAAAATTGCTTAACAAAACTACATCATCCCCACCAGAATCAATCTCATCAATTATTTGGAGTCTCCGCCATGCAGCTAAAACTTACCGATTCAAAACTACCTTTTGCCCCGCTGTTGCTAATTGCGCCGTTTTTCCTGTGGGGAACCGCGATGGTAGCGATGAAGGGGGTGATGCCGCATACAACGCCACTGTTTGTGGCATTCGTGCGTCTAGTACCTGCGGGTGTGTTGGTGCTGCTGGCGGCGGCGCTGATGGGAAAACCACAGCCCCAGGGTTGGAAAGCTTGGCTGTGGATTTCGCTGTTTGCTTTGGTTGACGCTACTTTGTTTCAAGGCTTTTTAGCCGAAGGTTTGGCGAGAACCGGTGCGGGTTTGGGTTCGGTGATGATTGATTCTCAGCCGCTAGCAGTGGCGATTTTGTGTTTGTGGCTGTTTCAAGAAAAAATTGGTTTTTGGGGCTGGTTGGGATTAGTTATTGGCGTTGCGGGCATCAGTTTGATCGGGTTGCCCGATGGCTGGATTTTGGGGCTTTTTCATCCTGAAAACAGGGAGGTTTCTGCGGGTATCGAACAGTTGTTTCAGGGTGGAGAATGGTTGATGCTGTTGGCTGCTTTGTCGATGGCTGTGGGTACGGTTTTGGTGCGCTGGGTTTGCCGTTATGTTGACCCGGTGGTGGCGACTGGTTGGCACATGATTTTGGGCGGTTTGCCGCTGTTGGCAATTTCGGCTGCAACTGAGTCTGAACAGTTTGTGAATATCGATTTTTCGGGCTGGATGGCGTTAGGTTATTCTACTGTGTTCGGAAGTGCGATCGCCTACGGTTTATTCTTTTATTTTGCTTCGAGTGGCAGTCTAACCAGTTTAAGTTCTCTTACCTTTCTTACGCCTGTATTTGCTTTGCTGTTCGGCAATTTGTTCTTGGGCGAAGTGCTCAATCCGCTGCAATCGATGGGAGTTGGGCTGACTTTGGTTAGTATTTATTTGATTAACCAGCGGGATACTTTGGCCCAGAAGTTGCGAAAAGTGCGGCACGGTGAAGCGAGTGCAGAAGTTGAAGCTACAGGATTGTTAGAGTCGTCTGAGTTGAATTCTGTAGAATTACCCGTGCAGTTGCGGGTTAGCGAACTGGAATCAGAAGTTTAGCGCTTTGAGAAATTTAGGGAGAATCAGTTAATTCAAGAATTAACTGATTTGGAGTTAAAATCCTAGGAGTAGTAACCGGAAAATCTCGCGGGTTGCGGGTGACAATGGCATCAATTCGATTGATGACAGCAGTGCTGTACTGAATCGCATCTTCAAAATCCTTGAAGTTGCAAGTTAATGCCATTGAAATAACAGAGTTATCTACTGTTGCGACTTGACAAAATGTGGCTAGCTGCCTCAAAAAATCCAGCGTCCAATCGCGGCCTCTGTCTCTGCGGATAATATAGTAAAGGTCGCTAAAAGTTGAGGCTGAAATATAGCCTTGAATTTTTGCTTCTTCAACAAAAGTTAAAATGCGATCGCTCTCAGAAAAGAAAGGTTCTCGATCGAGCGCAACATCTACTATTATATTGGTGTCTATCAGGATTTTCACAAGTTATGTTTCTCTTTTAAATATTCCCATTTTGCTTGTTTGTCTGGATCGTCAAAATCCAGCGTTTCCGGTACAGCATCTCGATCGAATAAACCTTGAAATGCCTTCACATTAGTTTTAAACTTTTTTTGAGGTGCTTCAGGTGCGATCGCATTTTCTGACGCGCTGGCTTGTTTAACCGTATCAGGTAGCTGCAAGACGATGATTTCTACATCTCCCGGCGGCATATTCACGGGTTCCACAACTACCAAGTTGCCAGTTGCATCGATTTTACCTCTAAGTTTGTATGCTTGCATGGTAATCTCCGATAACTATGTTTCTATTATAGGACATAATAACTTGCTTCATTACCAATCCTCTTCACCACCAATCTTAATGTCTCTGCTTTGAATCTGTTCTATAAAAGTTTTTAAACTGGGATTATCTGCGTAATGCTTCATCAAAACTTTATGCTTGCGATATGGTTTTGAAATTATTCGATAATATTCAGGATTTTTAGCCTTAGCGTCGATCGTAAAATTGTGTTTTTTCGCCAGTTCCCGATTTAACGTGTCGAGGCAGTTTGTAATTTTAGCTTTTCTACTGTCGGTATAATACAGTGGGAGGAACCAACACTCAATAGAGTCAACAGAAATTGCAAACACGATCCGCTGTTGATGTTTATCATAAAAATCCTCACCAATCGTATCTCTGAATTTTTCAATAACTTTTTCGATCGACTGCTGAGGAGTAAATTCATTACCATTTTCATCTCGCTTGGGAATATTATAATTAGAATTTTGGTAATCCAGCAAAACATCTGTATCTATTTGGATAATGATATAGTCATTATATTGAAATGATTCTCGAAAAATGTTTGACTTGCAATAATCAAAAACTAGAGTCCAACCGCCATAGTTTTTGTCTTTGTCTATTTCTGGTTGCAGCGATCTGATAACTAGATCGGATCTGTTGAAATATCCAGCTAAAATACTCTTAATAACAATCTGGTCAGTAAGTCCCTCTGTAATCAATCCAAACTTAATCATATTAAAAATTTTCAGGAAGTCCGCCGATATAGCCTCTCAAAAAAGCCTCTGATAATTTTACAGGTTCTTGTCCCTCCAGAGGTTTGGGTTTGAGAATACGTATAGCCTTAGTATGACCTAGTTGGCTGCGGTAGATCACAAACAGCCGCTGTTCCTCATCACCTAAATCCAAACCGTCCAAAACTGCCGGGTTGTGGGTTGTGAATATAACTTGTTTGTCGTGTTTTTTTGCTAATTCGACTAATTCTTGCATTAATCGGCGGCATAATCTGGGGTTGAGAGAAGCGTCAATGTTATCTATTGCAAAAAATTTAGGCGTGATATCGCTAATAAATAAAGCGAAGTAAAAAAGCAAGAATAAAAAGCCTTCATTAGAACTTCTTTGATCGAAGTAAGCTAAATCTGGATCTAAGTATCTATCTTTAATTTGGAGAGAGTTTTGAATACTTGATAAATTGGGAGGAGCTTCAAAATCTTGAAACCAATCTATTAATTGCAGTTTTTTATTGATTTCATTAAGCTGCTCCTGGTTATCTGAATTCAAAACTTTTAATAGTTTAAACAAGCCTTCTCCATTAATCCCTAATGGTTGAATTTGCCCTTCTTTTTCAAAAGTACGTAAGGCGATATTTTCAGGAGAGTAAATGATAAATTCCTGTATTTTAAGTGTTTTGATATTTGTTTTGCGGATAAATTGATATTGTCGATCTCGGCTGTCTAAAAAACTATTATATTCCCAAGCAGCAAGCGGCCTATAGGCTCTTTCTAAATTCCGTTCTTCTTCTGAAATCCCATAGTAAAAATGATTTCTCCATCGAGCATAGGGTGTATTATCGTTATTTAAAATAAACCTTATTTTTATTGTGTCATTATTTCCTCTAATTTCAATGCTGATATCTTTATCTAAATTTTCCTTTTCAAAAGCCGATCGCATCAATTGAGGTTCTGTAACTCTGATGCCCCTAGATGCTAAGAACTCGTTATCCAGCTTGTCATCAGCCGCCGCAGAAGCAAGGGCGATCGCCTCTAGGATATTGCTCTTTCCGCAGCCATTTTCACCGATCAATACAGTTAGTCGTCCTAATTCTAGCTTCAGCTTTTGAATGGACTTATAATTTTCGATCCTGACTTCTCCAATCATAATTCAATCCCATATAATCTTAGTGTACTCATTGTATCTCCGATCGCATGAATCTCAAAGAACGCTTGCACAGCCATCTGATTCAAATTGTACGCGATCGCAATCCATACCTCGCATCCCAAGGGCATTTTTATGCTCAGCAATACATCCGGGAACAGTTGGGACAGTGGGGAACTGTAGAAATTGACGATTTTTCCGTGCGCGGCCGAATTCATCACAATTTGATTTTGGATTTACCCCCCCTCAGTCCCCCCCTTGCTAAGGGGGGGAAGCAAGAAGAATCACCCCTTGCTAAAGGGGGGAAGCAAGAAAAGAAGCAAGAAAAGCCGATCGTAATTGGTGCTCATTACGATACTGTACCCGGATCGCCTGGGGCCGATGATAATGCTACTGGTGTTGCTGTTTTGCTGGAACTCGCAAGGGATATCGCATCTGCGCCGCTCAAATATCCAGTGCAATTAGTCGCCTTTGATATGGAAGAATACGGTTATTTGGGAAGCAGTCATCATGCAGCTAAATACAAGCAACAGCAAAAGTCAATCCGGTTAATGATTTCTTTGGAAATGTTGGGTTATTGCAACCATAATCCTAATTCTCAAAGCTATCCCGCTGGCTTGAAATATTTTTATCCCAATAGTGGCAATTTTATTGCTTTAATTGGCACTTTGCGGACGGTTCCCGATTTGATTAATTTGAGTGGCAAAATTCGCCAATCTGGTCAGCCCTGCGAGTGGCTGCCGGTGCCGAATCGAGGTTTAATTGTGCCGGATACTCGCCGCAGCGATCATGTTCCTTTTTGGGATAATGGTTATCCCGCTATCATGGTGACTGATACTGCTAATATGCGAAATCCGCATTATCATCGAGAAAGCGATAGGATTGAGACTTTGGATTTAGATTTTCTGGCTGGTGTTTGTCAGGGGTTAGTCAAGGGCATTCGACATCTATAAATTAACACGATCGAGCGCGTGCTAGTTGGATTGACCAGAAATTATGACTTTTATGACCCGAAGTTATGAATTTTATGAATTGACTTGAACAGAAGTTTGTTGAATACTTGTAAATTAATCAAGCAAAAATTTCAAAAAAAAGAGATATGAATCCTACTTTTCCCGATCGCACTCGCTGGCAATTTTGGATCGATCGCGGTGGCACTTTTACCGATATTGTCGCCAACAGCCCCGACGGTAAATTAGTCATTCACAAGCTGCTGTCGGAAAACCCGGAACGCTACACCGACGCCGCAGTTCAAGGAATTCGCGAGATTTTGAGAATTCCCGCCGGCGCAGCTATACCCGCCGCCGAAATTGAAGCGATTAAAATGGGGACGACGGTAGCGACAAATGCTTTGCTGGAACGAAAGGGCGATCGCACAATTCTGTTAATTACTAAAGGTTTCGGCGATGCGCTGAGAATTGGCTATCAAAACCGCCCGAATATTTTCGCGCGCCACATTGTTTTGCCCCAGATGCTGTACGATCGAGTTATTGAAGTTGCAGAACGCTACAGTGCTCAAGGTGAGGAGTTAACTGCTGTCAATCCCGAATTTATCCCGTCTTTGCAGCAAGCATACGATGAGGGAATTCGCAGTTGTGCGATCGTATTCATGCACGGCTACCGCTACTCGGAACACGAAAAACAAGTTGCTAAAATAGCGAAAGAAATTGGCTTTACTCAAATTTCAGTATCTCACGAAGTCAGCCCGCTGATGAAATTAGTTTCGCGGGGAGATACTGCGGTTGTCGATGCTTATTTATCTCCGATTTTACGGCGTTATGTCGAACAAGTAACAAGTCAATTAATAGAGGCAGATTCCGGGAACGAGGGATTATTAATGCCCAATTCCCAATGCCCCAAATTAATGTTTATGCAATCGAATGGCGGCTTAGTGGAGGCGGCACAATTCCAAGGAAAAAACAGTATTTTATCCGGGCCTGCTGGGGGAATTGTCGGTGCAGTTCAAACCAGCAAAAAGGCAGGTTTTGATAAAATTATTACCTTTGATATGGGCGGAACTTCGACAGATGTTGCCCATTTTAACGGCGAATACGAACGCGAATTTGAGACGGAAATTGCTGGGGTGAGATTGCGATCGCCCGTGATGGCAATTCACACTGTAGCAGCCGGCGGCGGTTCAATTGTCTTTTTTGACGGGGCTCGCTACCGCGTCGGGCCGGAGTCTGCAGGGGCCAATCCTGGGCCCGCTTGCTATCGCAAAGGCGGCCCCTTGACGGTGACTGATTGCAATGTGATGTTGGGTAAAATTCAACCGGATTTTTTCCCGAAAGTATTTGGATTGAATGGAGATTTGCCGATCGCCCCTGACGTAGTAAAGCAAAAATTTGGGCAATTAGCGGGGGAAATTGGGGGCGAGAGGACGGCCGAAGAGGTGGCGGAGGGTTTTTTGGCGATCGCTGTGGAAAAGATGGCAAATGCTGTCAAAAAAATCTCGCTTCAGCGCGGTTACGATGTTTCGGAGTATACTTTGTGCTGTTTCGGCGGTGCGGGCGGCCAACACGCTTGTGCGATCGCCGATGCTTTGGGGATGAAACGGGTATTTATTCACCCTTATGCGGGCGTGTTGTCGGCTTACGGTATGGGTTTGGCTGATGTGCGGGCTATTCGCGAAAGGGCGATCGAGCAACAATTAAATACAGAATTATTATCTGATTTGCATTATATTTTAAGCGAATTGGAGGCTGAGGGAAAGAGGGAATTGAACCGCAGAGGCGCAGAGAACACAGAGAATGAGTCTGAGGTTTTAGTTGTTAGCAAGTTGCGCTTAAAATATCAGGGGAGTGACTCGGTTTTGGCGGTCAATTTTGCTGACAATATTGAAGCGATGCAGGCTGAATTTGAAGCAGCCCACCGACAGCGTTACAGTTTTATTATGCCAGAAAAACCGCTGATTGTGGAAGCGGTTTCGGTGGAAGTTGTAGAAACAATGGATGTGCCAGAAGCATCCACAATTTCCCCCTCTTGTGGCACAGGCATCTTGCCTGTGCAACCAATTTCAACGGTGCAAATGTATGTGGGTGGCGGCTGGCGGGAAACGCCTGTTTATCAGAGAGACGATTTGCGATCGGGCGACTGCATAGAAGGCCCTGCTATGATTGTTGAAGCAACGGGAACTAATATCATAGAACCGGGCTGGGAAGGGGAAATCACCGAAAATAATGATTTAATTTTGAACCGCAGATGCACGCAGATGGACGCAGATAATATCGGCGTTCATTCGCGTTTATCTGCGGCTAAATCCGATCCGGTTTTGCTGGAAATTTTTAATAATTTGTTTCGGGCGATCGCGGAACAAATGGGCGTCACATTGCAAAACACAAGTTCCTCAGTCAACATCAAAGAACGTCTCGACTTTTCCTGTGCAATTTTCGACAAAAACGGGCAATTAGTTGCCAACGCGCCGCACATTCCCGTACATCTAGGCTCGATGAGCGAAAGCGTTGAAGCTTTAATTTTAGCACAAGGCAATGCGATTCAACCGGGCGATGTTTATGTTTCTAACAACCCCTACAACGGCGGCACACACTTGCCAGATATCACCGTTATTACTCCAGTATTTAATTATGATTCCTCCCTTCCTTTGTTTTATGTTGCCTCGCGGGGACACCACGCGGACATCGGCGGCATTACTCCCGGTTCCATGCCTCCTAACAGTACAACAGTAACTGAAGAAGGTGTATTGCTTGACAATTTCCTGTTAGTAAGCGAGGGCAATTTTCGAGAAAAAGAATTACTAGAACTTTTGACAGCGGGTAATTTTTCTGTTCGCAATTCCGCTCAAAATATAGCCGATTTGCAAGCACAAATTGCTGCTAACAAGCGCGGCGTAGAAGAGCTGCTCAAGATGGTAGAACATTATGGATTAGAGACTGTGCAAGCTTATATGGGCTTCGTACAAGACAATGCGGAAGAGTCGGTGCGGCGGGTAATTGAGGTTTTGAGTGATGGCGAATTTACTTATCAGATGGATAGCGGCGGACAAATTAAGGTAGCGATTACAATTGACAAATCTGCGCGCCGTGCAAAAATAGATTTTACTGGCACATCTCCTCAGCAATTTAACAATTTTAATGCTCCGGCTGCGGTGTGTAAAGCGGCTGTGTTGTATGTTTTCCGCACCTTGGTAGATGACGATATTCCTCTGAATGCGGGCTGTTTGAAACCTCTGGAAATCATCAATCCTGAAGGCTGTATGCTGAATCCGCGCTATCCGGCGGCGGTGGTTGCGGGAAATGTGGAAACGTCGCAGAATATTACGGATGCTTTGTATTGTGCTTTGGGAGTGATGGCGGCTTCTCAGGGAACTATGAATAATTTTACCTTTGGAAATCAGCGCTATCAATATTATGAAACTATTTGTGGCGGTTCGGGTGCGGGGGCAGATTTTGACGGTACGGATGCGGTTCAGACTCACATGACTAATTCGCGTTTAACTGACCCAGAAGTATTAGAATGGCGGTTCCCGGTGTTGTTAGAAAGTTTTGCAATTCGGGCTAATAGTGGGGGGAATGGATCTCATCGCGGCGGTAATGGAGTTGTGCGGCGAGTACGGTTTCGGGAGGCGATGACGGCGGGAATTTTATCGGGGCGGCGGGTGATTTCTCCTTGCGGCTTGAATAGGGGTGAAGCGGGGAAACTTGGGCGGAATTATGTTGAAACGGTTGAGGGAAAAGTTGAGGATTTGGGGAGTACGGCGAGTGTGGAAATGCAGCCGGGGGATGTGTTTGTCATTGAGACTCCTGGGGGTGGAGGATATGGTACAATTATGTAGCCGCAGTAAAATTAACTAAATTGTAGAGGTGACTGTGATGCCTGACAGTTCTTTCTTTGATGAGTCCAGAGATAATTCTTTAGTAAAATCAGAAATAGTTGCTAAATACTTTTGGGCCTGGGCAAAGGTAATTATACCCACAGCAAAGAAATGGAGTAATAAAATTGCCTATATTGATTTGTTCTCTGGGCCAGGTCGCTATCAAGACGGTTCTAAGTCTACTCCATTACTTATCTTGGAACGTGCTATTGCCGATCCAGATATGTCACAAATGCTAGTAACCTTGTTTAATGATAAGGACTCAAATAATACTCAGTCTCTCCAGCAGGCTATAGAATCCATCCCAGATATAGGCAGATTAACCCATAAGCCAATACTTTTAAATAAGGAGGTTGGAGAAGAAATTGTTCAAGCAATTAAACAAATCACTAAGATTCCTACACTATTCTTTATCGACCCTTGGGGTTATAAAGGCTTGTCACTTGCGCTAATTGGAGCGGTCATCAAAGATTGGGGTTGTGATTGTATATTTTTCTTTAACTACAACCGGATCAACATGGGATTGCATAATACAGCCGTAGAGAAGCACATGAATTATCTCTTCGGTAAAGAACGAGCCGACAATCTTAGGGGACAGCTTGAATCGAAGCAACCAGAGGAGCGAGAGTTAATAATTGTGGAGGCTATCTCTCAGGCTTTGAAAGAAATAGGTGGCTCATATGTACTCCCATTTTGCTTTAAAAATGAAGGCGGTAATCGGACTACCCATCATTTAATTTTTGTCTCAAAAAATGTTTTGGGTTATTCAATCATGAAAGAAATCATGGCTGGAGAAAGCTCTAGCGCTAAACAAGGTGTTTCTTCTTTTGAATACAATCCCGCTCCACCTAGATATCCCCTATTATATGAGCTTTACCGTCCTCTGGATGAGCTGGAAAATTTGTTGTTGGATGAATTTGCCGCTCAGACGATGACTATGGAACAAATTTACAATCAGCATCATGTTGGCAAGCGCTACATTAGTAAAAATTACAAAGAAGCTCTTAAGAAACTCGAACAACAAGGTAAAATAATAGCAGATCCACCTGCCAGTAAACGAAGGAAGTACAAAGGAGAAATTACATTTGGAGAGAAGGTGACAGTTACATTTTTACCAAAGTAGGTGCTACTACTTTATTTGAGTTACGACTCATCCTGAAAGTGTAGCCATTGAATTGCCTTTGATGTTTATCCCATGCTTCCGGCATCTCATCCCAAATTTTATCATCCAGAAGTCGCCCACCCGCTTTAGGTGTTCTACCTCCCCATTGCTTGAAGAAAAACGCTACTTCAGCCTCCTCACACTGCTGTTGAATACTCTCAACCCATTCTGCTTGCATGGGACGGTGTTTTTGTCCAGATTCTCCCCCAACTATTACCCAATGAATGCCTTTTAAGTCAATATCCAAAGCACCTAAAAGGGGCTCGCACGAAAGAAATCTGACCTTGGCAGGTACTTTTCGCAAACAATCAATCCTGTCAACGTACTTTTGATTTTCAACAGAAACTCCCATCCAAATGTTGTCATGCCAGTCTAATTTATCTGCAAGTTCGCGAAGGCGTTCGTGTCTTTTGGTCAGAATTTGATATACGTGCCAAGGAGTTTCTCGAATCACTTCAAAAACTTCTTGAAGGAAGGAAAAAGGAACTTCTTCGTGAAATAAATCGCTCATCGAATTTACGAAAATGCGGCTCGGTTTTCGCCAGCGTTTGGGTTCTTGCAGCCGCTCGCGATGCAGTGTTAAATCAAAACCGTTAGGAAAATTAGTGTGAAACCTTTTTGTTAATGCTTCGGCATAACAATGCGTACAGCCCGGACTGACTTTATCGCAGCCCGTCGTTGGATTCCACGTTCTGTCAGTCCATTCGATACCAGTATTAATGCTAGACATACAAAGAATTTACCCTTTAAACAACCTTTGTAGGTGACACTGAACCAATAAGATTCACTATACTAATTGAGGTTTATTCACCGTCATCTACAACTTAATTATATAATAAATTTGACTTTATTATCAACATATTTTTTAAGCACTTGCATCAAATGTATATCGTGTTGTAGAATCGGGCTGCACCAGCATTGATTCCCAAAACCGTTACAGAACAATTGTGCAAACACCTAATTTTTCCGAATTCAACCATCCTGTGGTCAAATCCCTGTTTCACCACAGCGATCAGGAATTATTGACCCTGTTTCAAAACCATCCCGATCAAGGTAGGTTCTTCACGGCGATTTTTTGCCGCTATGCTCAAATTGTACACTCCCTGATTCGCCATTCCGTGCGATCGCCCGTACAAGGCGATTACCTGTTTGCCCACACTTGGCTGCACATCTATCACGAACTCCGAGGCCTCGATTTGCGTCGCGAAATCCAAGAGTCTGATGGCGAAAATCTCAGTCTCCAAAACTGGCTGATTAATGTCACCGCAGTCTGCATAAATCAAGCTGAATTGCCCCCTGTTGAGTCGATTCACTACTCTTTGCAATCGGCGCCGCCTCCCCTGTGGTGTTACGTCAAACAAGCCTTAGAATTGTTAGCGCCGCTGCCGCGTTTAGTGGTGTTGATGGCTCAGACTTTCCGCTGGAGCGAAACTCGAATTGCAGCTTATTTACAAGCAGAAGGCGAAGCTATTTCGCCCGCTCAGGTAAAGGCTTTGCTGCAAAAAGGATATCAAACTTTAGAATCCAACTTGCCGGAGGATATTCGGGCTATTTATCTAGATGAAAATCTCGATTATCAAGAAGCACTTGTCTAGATATACACGATATAAATCCGCCCTTTCTAGTTGTACGGGCGGGTTTTACCCGAAATATTTGCTAGGACTAACAGCATCGTAAACCCGCCCTTTCGCGAGGAATAAGGAAAAAATGGCAGTTTATCAAGTTCGGTTGGTGAATGAGGCGATCGCGCTCGATCGCACGATCTCCGTACCAGACGACCAGTATATCTTAGATATGGCAGAAGATGCCGGTATCCGCTTGCCGAATGGATGCAAGCAAGGAGAGTGTTCTGCTTGCGTTGTCAAACTGCTGAGTGGTGAAATCGACCAAAGCGAACAAAAGTTTTTGAAGCCGTCAGAATTGCAAGCTGGCTATGCTGTTACTTGTGTGGCTTACCCGCTTTCTGACTGCACTTTGTTAACCCATCAAGAACAAGTTTTATATCAAGCCGCCCTTTACTTTAAGTAATAGAAAATCAGTTTTTTACCATCTTTTATTCTAGCCTCGCTGGGCGCGGAATTTCTTTGTAGAAGAGCGAATTATATTCGCCATTCATATTATGTCCGGTCGATTACCCATAAGGCTCGCGAATTAAATAACTTACAATTTTAATTGTTATTGTGGGATGGGCGTCCCGCCCGTCCAAAAAGGACGGGCGGGA